>JBGMRJ010000113.1:0-8452 GCA_048061315.1 Gammaproteobacteria bacterium | reverse complement strand
TTTTAAACCATTAACCATGTCGATATAAGTTAATATTTCAGATTCAAGCGGGTTACCACTATAATTATTCAATACGAAATTAAGAACTGTAATTGCTCTATTATCATCACCTAGTTTTTCACACATTATTTTTGCCGCTAAAAAATACGCTTTTGGTATACCGGCATAATTTGGATTATCACGATGAAGATTGTTAACACACGCTAATGCTACATCAGTATAATTTTGTTCATTAAGCAGTAGCGCTAATTCATATCGAATATTAGCTTTATCAGGCAAAAATGTTGGAATGAGTTGTCGTGTTTCAAGTAGAATATCGACTGCTTTTGCTTGTTTATTACTTATCAATAATCTTTCAATGTAACTCGAAGCATGAATTTTTAATTTATCTTTTTTTCCTGTAACCTTAAGAATCTTGTGCAACATCGCTCGAATACTTAAATCAACAGGTGAATTGATTATTGCTGCAGATAATTTTTCAATGGCTAAATCAATCTTTCCTTCTTTAAGTAAAATTTCCGCCTGGATTATTGATTCGTGTTTAACAGTATCATCAGAGGTTTCATCGGTAGCCTGATGATCAATCAGATCTACTTCAATATCATAACCAAGCTTTTCGTGATATTGAAAAATAACATAACCCATCATGTTGTACATTATAAGTATGAAATACATGTTCACAAAAAAATAGCCCGGCCAGATATAATTCTCCGGTATTACTCTTGATAGCAAGCTAAAACTCACTTCACTACTAATTAATAATAATATTAAAAACGCACAGAGTATAAAATAGGCGCTACCTATTTGCGTAATTAATCTGCCAATTATTATCGGATTAAACGCTTTAAAAAAACTGTATTCAGTCGCTAAAACCATAATGCTGGCAGGTGCCGCAACAATGCTAAAAACCATTGTAAAAACAACCGCACCTAAACCTAACATATCGTAAACTGTAATGTTAAATGCTACTGTGGCAGCAATAATCAATAATTGTTTTAAAGGCAGATCGAGTTGATTTAAGAAAATATCAAATGAAAAGGGTGGCATATCCATGTGCCCTTTTGCTGTTTGCTCTAATGCCGTATAAGCAAATCGTAAAAAGAAAATCATCACAATAATGGGAATAGAAATTGCCAGAATTGGATCGTATTCGATTCCAAGTGAACTTAGACTAAGTAAAAGCAAAAATGCTAAAGATGAAGGGGTTAAAGGAAACAAAAAGAAATGCGGTATTCTATTCCAAAAGGAATGAATACTGTTTTCAGCTGCAACTGCACTGACTATTTGATGGCAAACCGGGCATTGAACATCTACAAAATTAGTTTTGTTTGGTATACAGCTTGAGCAAAAATAGATTAAGCACTTCTCACAATACCACTTTGCAGCCCGTTCATTGTGGTATTTACACGCAATTTGCGCCATAATCAATTCGCCTTAATATGAGTAGCTTGATATTCTAACATCTCTATTTAAATCAAAATCAACAGGAATTGATCAATAATGAAGCATATTAAAAAAATCACTTTATTTCTAGTCTTGTCTCTAGCGACTTTAAGCCAATCATATGCCGCATCAATTTTTATTGATAGTCAATCACTGCTTAAAAAACTCAATAATGACGATCTTGTTATTATTGATATGAGTGATGATACCCAGTATCAACGTTTTCACCTGCCCAAAGCATTATATTTGCCCTATCGGGCAATAAACCAAAGAAACAAACAGCATATTTCAAAAAGTATTGGCTCGGATAATGTTGCTAAATTGTTATCTTACATGGGTGTAACCGAAAAAAATGATATTGTTATTTATGATGATATGGCCGGTCTACATGCTGCCCGATTATATTGGGAACTGGAACGTCTTGGCCATAAAAAAGTAGCTATCTTAAATGGTGGCCTGGTTAGCTGGGTATTAAATAATTATAAAGTGACCAATAAACCCTTTAACCCGGTAAAATCCAATTATGTCCCCTCTAAATCATCATCAATTACAGTTGCCAGTTTATCAGATGTAATGGCTGCATCCAAAGATTCTAATATCATTTTACTCGATGTCCGTAGCAAAGAAGAATATTATGGTAACCCTAAAAACCCCAGAAGCGGTCATATTCCAACTGCACGCTGGTGGCAATGGCAACAAGCAGTCGATTTCGAGAATGGATTCACTCAAAGAAAATCTTCTGAACTAATGAAGTCTCTGCAAACAGTTGGCGTTTCCAATAAAAATACCGATATCATCGTTTATTGCCAAAGTGGCCATCGTGCGAGTCAAACATACATGACTTTGAAAAATTTGGGTTTTAAAAAGGTGCGCCTTTATGATGGTTCGATGGCGGAGTACAGCAGTAACAAGACTGCTCCCCTAATAAAAGGTAAAAATCCCAAATAAGTAATTTGGTTTAACGTTACAATATTAATCAGTCGGGACAGTTCGGTTTTTTGCCCATTCGCGTAGCGCATTAATTCGTTCTGCCATCACTACGGATAAAGGCTTGGTATTTTTTAATTGCTGTATTATATGTTTATCCGATAATTTCTCGTGTTTAGCGCGAGAGGCATACAACGCGGCAACTACAGATTGCTCAATTTCAGCTCCTGAGAAACCATCTGACATCTGAGCATATTTACCAATATCCAGCACATCAATACCTTGCTTTCGTTTTGATAAATGGATCTTAAAAATTAAATCGCGCACCGAATGTTTCGGTAAATCAACAAAAAATATTTCATCAAACCGACCTTTTCGTACCAGCTCAGGTGGTAATGATTGAATATCGTTTGCCGTAGCTACCAGAAATACGGCATTATTTTTTTCTGCCATCCAGGTTAATAAAGTACCCAATACCCTGCTCGAGGTGCCACTGTCATTATCATTTGTGGAAAAGCCTTTTTCGATTTCATCTATCCAGAGAACACAAGGTGACATCGACTCCGACATTTTCAGTGATTCGCGAATATTCCGTTCAGTTTCACCGTGAAATTTATTATAAATTGCACCGAAATCGAGCCGCAATAATGGTAAATTCCATCGGCCTGCAATGGCTTTTGCGGCTAAACTTTTACCGCAGCCCTGAACGCCAAGTAATAACACTCCTTTAGGAACATCAATAACGTTATCATTTTTAACGAAGGCCGCTTTTCGAATATCCAGCCAGTTTTTTAATTCTCGTAATCCACCAACGTCTGCAAATTTTTCAGTATCAAATTCGTATTGCAACACGCCCTTATGGTTTAACAGATTATACTTGGCCTTCATAATTGCGGGTAAATCTGATTCATCTATAACGCCATCATCAAAAATGGCTTTACGTGATAATCGTTTTGCTTCAGCTGATGTTAACCCTGCTAAATTATCCAGTAGCATTTCATAGGCCCTGGAATCAACCTTTACTTTTTTTCCGGCATTTTGATTTGACCATGATTTCGCAACTTTTTTTACAATTGTTGCACGTGCGTCGCGATTGGGTAAACTTAATTCAAAATCAGCACAATAATTCTGAATTTCGCCGGGAACGTTAACATCATGACCCAGTAAAATAATGGTTTTTTTTGAAACATCATAATCCAGTGCGATATCTTTTAATAACCGAACCAGTATGGGTTCCTCCAGAAAAGAATGGAAATCCGACAGAATATAAATACCCGAATCAACATTCGATTTAATATGACGTAACAATTCTTCCGGCTTGGTATAGCGATGTTCATTTTCAAAACTCAACATCACTGAATTTAGACCTTCAGTTAGTGTCCATTGAAATGTCGCGATGTTAACTCGTTTTTGAATGGTTTTTAATAATTCGATAACGCGTTTTTCTTCTTTGGATTCAATTGCGATAATCGGGATATGCGATTTGATTAATAGCTCTAAATCGTTACTGTCATTCATTGAGTTAGTCCAACCAACTTTTTATTTTTATAATATTGTTTAGCGTATCGTAAATTTAAGACAAAAAAAACCTCCCAATCAAGAAGTTCAATGCCTAACGGGGAGGGGTAAAAATAAAGATTCGAATTCGAGCCTTTATGAAACTATTTCAACACAATAAAGGTGGTATCCTGCTCATCTCCAGCGAAAATAGACGGTAATCCTAAAGCAAATCAGGATCAAGGAATTTCATCAATAGGATTATAAATTTATACTGGTTAAAACACTACAAATATTATGGTTTATAGCCAAAAATAACTAAGTCATTGAATTTATTGAATCTTGCACTATTTTGGAATTTGTTGAGGAAACAACCACTTTTAGGCATTTAATGTTTGTAAATATTCATCATGCTCAAATTCTACTCGCACTACCCGATGGCCGAGCATGGTAATTGAACCTTGATGACGTTGTAAATCGTCTAATGTGTATTGAAATGAATATACGCGTAGTAATTTTAATAAACCCGATTGATCTCTCATGGGTTTAGTTGTATTTTTTTCAACGGTTTCATCCAGTAATCGAAATTCTTGAGATAAACACAAGCGTTTGCAATGACGAACTGCAATTTCTTTCACCCGGATACTATCAATAACGTACCACACAATAACGATTAGAATCAGACTGAAAAGATACTCGCTCATGGTGTGCTAATCAATTTTGCTCGACAATGCTATTTTTGTAATAACATCGATTAAACCATCAGCTGAACCTAGATAGGGTGTTAAGACTAAGGGGATTTTCGGATATTGCTGTTGAACTTTCGATACTTCATTTGGAATATCAACAGTAACGTGTCGACCGGCGGATAAAAAATACGGCAGAATAACAACTGAATCTGCACCAGAATTGATGCACTGTAATATTGCCTCGGGAATAGAGGGTTCAGCCAACTCTAAAAATCCATAATGTATCTCGGAAAAACCCGATGACGTTAATGTCGATAGCTTTTTAGCGATTAACATCAACTCTTCATTTGACTCTGTTCGGCGACTGCCATGAGCAACAATAACCAGGAATTTATTCATACGATTAGTTATTTATTTTAATTAATATTATTGGTATTGGTCTTTTATCCAGGGCATTTAAGATAGTTTATCATATTTATACTATTATAAGCTGTATATAATTAATCATACACTTTATCGTTAGTCAGGTTTGTCGCTATGACCACTAAAGAACTATTCCGTTACGTTCGTATTCTAATCTTACTTATTATTCTTTTTATAGTGGCTATGTCGACCTGGCTAAGCGATTTACGTAGCACCGACTGGGACGCCCCCTTGTGGGTGGTGATTTACCCAATTAATGGCGATGGTAGCGAACAGACTAGCCGCTATATAAATTATTTAACCAAAAAAACTTTTTCTCCGATAGAAGCATTTATTGCCGAAGAAGCAGACTATTTTAATATTAAAATTAATACTCCTTTACAAGTAAAATTAGCTCCCACTGTAGTAGAACTACCACCGTTACCACCGGAGAATGGTAACGTCTTAAAAATAATGTTTTGGAGTTTAAAAATTCGGTATTGGGCTTATCAGCATAATACCTTTGCGGGTCCCTCTCCGGATATTAAAATATTTGTGGTATATCACGATCCGGCAACAAATTCACAATTAGCGCATTCTCTTGGATTAAAAAAAGGCAAACTGGGTATTGTGAATGCTTTTTCAAATAGACTTTATAATCAAAAAAATAATGTTGTTATCACTCATGAGTTACTGCACACAATAGGTGCAACCGATAAGTATATTTTGGAAACCGGCCAACCAGTCTATCCTGATGGATATGCAAAACCGGATAAAAAACCACTACACCCACAAGAGTTAGCTGAAATTATGGGAGCCCGTATTCCCTTGAGTGAATCAAGAGCAAGAATGCCAAATGGTTTAAACCAGACTCTGGTTGGAAACGTAACAGCAATTGAAATCGGTTGGGAAGATTAGTTTCCGAATTGAAATATCAGTTCAATAAATTAGTGATACACAGACGGTATTTCTGTATCGAAAAATTTTAAACCAACATTATAAACGCTATTCGCTTCACTATAATAAACTACTTCACCTAAAAAATTGAGCAGCCTTACTTTGCCCTGTTGTGCAATGTTGATTGTCAGAATTACGCGCTTTCCCATTTCGAATTTTTGTTTCGATATAATACCGACACCGTCCATTGAAAAATTAACACACTTGAGGGGAACATTTGGACCTTTTGCCATCTGCATCAGAATAGGACGAGACAGTTCGATTCGGCGATTTTTACGCTTTTCACTAATCATATTAAAACCACACTGCAGTGAATATCCTTATAGCCGTACAAAGGAGTTGTACATTCCATAAAAACAGCTTAACGAACCTGAAGCAGACTAATATTACAGTTCTGCTGATTGAGTATAGCCCATACTGAACAATAATTAACCTATATAATAGTTTATATTTATTAGTGAGTTACATCGATTTAATGGTGTTAAATTTCACTTTGGCATAATTTACGAATAATTGGAGTGCAAATAGTTTCCATAGCGAGTTGTAACTTACCACCGGGGATTACGAGTGTATTGGGTCTCGATAAATAGGAATCAGCGACTTTATCTAAAAAATAGATCATATCGTAATATTGCGGCTCTCTAAATCGAATGACATACATGCTTTCATCCGCATGGGGTATATCGCGAGTAATAAAGGGATTTGAGGTATCAACCAGAGGAATTCGCTGAAAATTAATATCGGAATACGAAAATTGCGGTACTACGAAATGGATGTAATCCTGCATACGTTGAATAATAGTATTAGTGACGTTTTCACGCGAAATGCCTCGAATATTAGTATCACGGTGTATTTTTTGAATCCACTCCAGGTTTATTACCGGCACAATACCGATTAATAAATCAATATACTGTGCAACATCGACACCCTTGTTATCCGCTGTTTTTCGACGCTCAAGCTGAACTTTTGGGTTATGCGAATCACTCATCTTACGACGGGTCCATTTATTAGCAACAACACCGCCATGAAAACCTTCGTACACCAGAACTTCAGTGTCATCACTAATATCCTGCCATTGAGTAAAGGTACCAAATTTACCTAATCCGGTTGCACTATCTTTGGTGATATAGTGTCTTTTTTGACAGCGCCCACTTTCAGAATAGGATTTTAATTGCATTTCAAGCTCTTCAAACAAATTTGCGTCAGGACCAAAATGGCTAATACCTTCACCATCGCGTTGTTTTTCGCTGGTTAATTTTTCCATTTCTAAATAATTAAATCGGCGGAAACTATCCCCTTCCAAAAAACAGGCTTTTATTTTTTCACGACGAAATATATCACTAAAGACCTTAGTGACAGTTGTAGTACCAGCTCCCGAGCCGCCCGTAATTGCGATTATTGGATTCTTATCTGACATTTCTTATTATTGTAAAAAAATACAAGTATGGAACATGGCAAATAAAAAAGCCAGATTCCTGATAATCTTAACGTAGTAGCGGTTTCAATAATAACGAACTTGAACTCATGGCCGCCGGTTTCTCTAACCCCATTAGTTGCAGAATTGTAGGTGCTATATTACTTAAGCCTTTTCCGGTTGCCATTTGCCAGGCAGTTTTATCAATGACTAAACACGGCACTGGGTATAAGGTATGTTGCGTATGAGGTTCACCGGAAATCGGATCGATTGTTTCATCACAATTACCGTGGTCGGCAGTTAATACTACAGAATAATTTTCTTTTACAGCAACATCGAGTAGTCGCCCTACTTCGGTGTCCAATGTTTCGATGGCTTTCAAAATTGCCGGTTTCACTGCAGTGTGTCCCACCATGTCGCCATTGGCAAAATTAACCACGATGAATGCATATTGATTTGATTTAAGAGCAGAAATTGTTTCATCGGCTACCTGTTTTGCACTCATTTCAGGACACAGATCATAAGTTTCAACCTTGGGTGACGGCACTATTTTTCTATCTTCGTTAGAAAACTCTTCTCCTTGCCCGCCATTAAAAAAGAATGTCACGTGGGCGTATTTTTCTGTTTCAGCGCAGTGAAATTGTTTCAAACCCAACGAACTGATATAACTTGCTAACGATACCTGCGGCCGGTCCTGTTCAAAGGCATAGGGTAAATTATACCATTGATCATATTCCGTCATACAGGTAACAGTAACAGGTGAATAATCACCGCGGTCAAATTCATTAAAATCTTTTTTAAATAAACTTGAAGTTAATTGGCGCGTGCGATCTTTTCTGAAATTGAAAAAAATGACATTGTCACCTGCTAAAAATTCAACGCCGCCATTGATAACCGTGGGTTCAATAAATTCATCACTAATATTGTTATCTTCAATAGATTGTAAGACCGTTTCACAATTTAATGCCGCTAGCCCTTGCTGCAAGACGATTGCTCGCCAGGCTTTTTGGATTCGATCCCAACGATTATCGCGATCCATGGCATAGAAGCGACCCGATATGGTTGCAATTCGACCACCGGCATTTTTAATGTGTTGTTTTAAATCCTTAAGATCATGCTTAAA
>JBGMRJ010000112.1:0-8465 GCA_048061315.1 Gammaproteobacteria bacterium | reverse complement strand
CTGTATCCGACCTTGGCTATGGAGTATACGAAAATCTGAATAGTAGTGTAAAATTGATTTTGAATTCCTAAATTAAGGCTATAATTTGTGGATATACCATGCAATTTACAGAAAGGGAAAATGTTCGGGAGCGGAACTGGTTTTGACGTGAGTTTCTTTCAACCATCAACCTAAATTCCGCAGTCTAATCTTACGAAGGAAGATTAGGAATCATTATTAAACATATAATTATTAACAAGATAGAGTGAAAACTATATTCACCTGTTGGGTGAAGACGCTACGTAGTGCATACAAATCTTACGTTGGAAGATTAGATACCTTACTGGCTATATTTTTTAGTTACGCCAGTCGAACATTTAAGACTACTCTGCACAGCGTTCAACTGCGGAATCCAGGTTAAATATATTTGATAATAGCCTTCAATATATCCGAGCGATTTATCATACCCACCAAGTTATTGTTGCTTATAACAGGCATGCCACGATGTCCGGATTTTATCAGACGATTGGCGACATCAGTGATATTGTCCTGGTCTTCAACAACATCGACATTACGATGCATAAAGTTTTCTACCCGCCCGGTTTGCTGTTCGTGATAAGCAGCATCCAGCACTGCATTGAGGCAATCTTTCTCTACCAGTATACCAACAAAATTACCGAGCTGGTCCAGCACTGGCGCTCCAGCTATGTGCTTTTCACACAATATAGACACCGCTTCCATGATGTTCATATTGGGACTTAACGTAACGAGATTACGTGTCATAAAATCTTTTACCAGCATTTGATCCATCACTGCACTCCTGTTTCCCGGTGTAATTTTTTTTTAGAACAAGGGCGTTGGCAATTACCGGCACAATCGGGTTCAATCCCGGGTATTTGATTTAAGCCGCCACAACTACCCGATAAAGATTTTCGACCGAAACTAATACCAATGCTCATGCCGAGTATCACAATTAGAATAACTAAAAAGCTCAAAATCAGTTCCAGCATATTTAATTCCTGTGTAACAGTGTTTATTTTTAGTTTTTAAAATCTTTAACGGTGTCTAATCTTCTTTCAGTAAATTAGTTATGAACCAAAATTATCAAACATTATATTTTCAAGATCCACACCCTGATCATCAAGCATGCTCACTACCGCGGCGGTTAACATCGGTGGACCACATAAATAATACTCGCAGTCTTCCGGAGCAGGATGATCACTTAAGTATTCACTTAACAGTAGCGAGTGGACATATCCAGTTTTTTTGTCCCAAATATCGTCTTTTTTAGGCTCAGAAAGTACAACATGCCATTCAAAATTGTCATACTGCTTTTGTAGCCCATCAAAATCCTGTTGATAAAAAATCTCCTTTTTGCTGCGTGCGCCATACCAAAAACTGATTTTGCGCTTACTGTGTAAACGTTTTAGTTGATCAAATATATGCGAGCGCATGGGTGCCATTCCTGCTCCACCACCAATAAATATCATTTCGGACTCGGTATCCTTTGCAAAGAATTCACCATAGGGACCTGAGATGGTGACGTTATCGCCGGGTCGCAAACTATGAATATAAGAAGACATAACCCCGGGTGGAACATCAGGTTGATTTGGGGGTGGTGTTGCGAGTCGAACGTTTAACATAACAATTTTATTCTCATCAGGATAGTTTGCCATTGAATAGGCTCTTTCCATCGGTATTTCAACTATTGATTCATAACGCCACAAATTCAGATTATCCCAATCTTCGCGATACTGCTCCGGTACATCCATATCCTTGTAGTAAATATGGTGGGGTGGACATTCAATTTGGATATAACCACCGGCGCGAAAATCCAGTAATTCACCTTCAGGTAATGTTAGCGTTAATTCTTTTATAAATGTTGATACGTAGCGGTTAGATTGTACCGAACAGTTCCATTTTTTAATGCCAAACACTTCGGCAGGAATTTCAATTTCCATGTCTTGCTTAACAGCAACTTGACATGCCAGACGGTAACCAATTTTTGACTCGCGCTTGTTAATGTGGCTTGTTTCGGTGGCAAGAATTTCACCTCCGCCTTTTTTTACACATACCTTGCATTGCCCGCAAGTTCCCTGACCACCACAGGCAGAGGCCAGGAACAAATTGGTTTGAGCCAGTGCCTGCAGTAATTTTTGGCCGACATGAAACTGGACTGTTTTTTCCTCATTTATCAGCACCTCAATATCGCCGCTGGCCACTAATTTCGAGCGCGCAAATAATATCAGCCACACCAATAATAATATGATGAGAGTAAACATGAACACGCCGAAACCTATTTCAAGCATTTAGCTACCCGTACTGTATTTTGAATTAGATGAATAAATTAACATTAGCTTCCCGATTTATAATTGTATTCCGGAAAATGACATAAAGGCCATCGACATCAACCCGGCAACAATAAAAGTAATTCCCAAACCTTGTAAGCCATCGGGGACATCACTGTATTTTAATTTTTCACGCACCGCGGCCAGGCCAATAAGAGCCAGTGCCCAACCCAAGCCGGAACCGACACCATACACTACGCTTTCACCAAAATTATAGGAACGATTAAACATAAATAATGATCCCCCGAGAATGGCGCAATTAACGGCTATTAATGGTAGAAAAATACCCAACGCGTTAAATAAAGCCGGGAAATAACGATCCAGGATCATTTCCAGAATTTGTACAATAGTGGCTATCACACCGATGAATATGAGGTATTGTAAAAATACCAGGTTGACTTCAGGAAATCCCAGCCATGATAAAGCCCCTTCATTTAACAGATAAGTTGTAATTAAATTATTGACGGGTACGGTGATGCCTTGTACCACCATCATTGCAATGCCCAGACCAATCGCGGTTGATATTTTTTTGGAAACGGCAAGAAATGTACACATACCAAGAAAAAACGACAACGCAAGATTCTCGACAAAAATTGCACGTACAAATAATGACAGATAGGCTTCCATCACATTACCTCTGTACGATGCACTGCATGGATCTGGTACTCTGATTTTTCAGCTTGATCCGGTTTCCAGGTGCGGATAGCCCAGACTAATAAACCGATAATAAAAAAAGCCCCTGGAGCGAGTAACATCAGACCATTTGGTTGATACCAGCCACCATCTTTTACCAATGGCAAAATGCTATATTCCAGTAACGTGCCTGAGCCAAATAATTCACGTAGCACGGCCACAAAAGTCAAAATCAAACTATAGCCCAGTGCGTGACCTAAACCATCTAATAAACTGGCGAGTGGAGGATTGTGCATGGCAAAGGTTTCCGCACGTCCCATGATAATACAATTGGTAATAATCAGACCAATATAAACCGATAGTTGTTTACTCAACTCAAAGGCATAGGCTTTTAAAACCTGGTCTACGATAATAACCAGCGAGGCGATAATCACCATTTGCACAATAATACGAATGCTGTCAGGAATATGATGTCGAATAATACTGATAATAACATTCGAAAAACTGATTACAAACATCACCGCCAGACTCATTATCAATGCGGGAGCCACTTTTGTGGTGACTGCTAACGCCGAACAAATACCCAGTATTTGCAGTGTGATGGGGTTTTTATTTATCAGTGGTTCAAGTAACGGATAGATAAAGCTGCTTTGTGTTTTTATTTTGCCCATTAGTAATTCCCCAATGTTGCCAGATATGGCCCAAAACCCAATTCACCTAACCAGAAATGCATCAAATTTGTCACACCATTGCTTGTGAGTGTTGCCCCGGATATGCCATCTACCAGATGGTTTTTGTCTTTGCTTGAAGGGTTTACCACACCTTTGTTAACCCGAATTACTGGTTTGCCTTGTTTATCGATTGCATGTTTCCCCGGGAATTGTGCCAGCCATTTAGGGTTGGTAATTTCAGCACCCAGGCCGGCGGTTTCAGCTTGTTCGTAAAAAGTGAGACCCGCGATGGTTCTACCATCTGCATTGAGTGCTAAAAAACCGTAAAGCGTTGACCACAAACCATAACCGTGTACCGGTAAAATTATTTTGACCGGTTTTCCTTGTTGATCAGGAACAAGATATACCCGCATATAATTCGAACGTCGTTTGATTCCTGCAATATCCTGATGTGCTGGTAGTGCCATACTGGTACTGTCAGCTCGGGCTGCTTTTCGTTCGTCAAAGGTCTCCGGGTTTATTTCTTTTGTGTATTGTCCACTGGCAAGATTGACGATTTTGGTCTGAATGTTGTTTGAGAAATAGCTTTCCATGTCCCCTTGCACTGGTAATAAACCCGCGACTTTTAGAATTTCAAACTTACGGAAGTATTGTGCATTGCTTTCCTGTAAAGGACGGAGTTTTATCGCAGCGGTAGATACCAGAATAGAACTCACTAAACTTAACAGAGTTGCAACAAATATTATTTTTCGTTTATCGTCATTTGGCAACGAGAGTAAACCCTTGCGCTTATTTTTTTTATTATTGATAGGCTCTGGATTTGATGTTTTTTGTGAAAATTCAGCCACTGCGCTGTATTCTCCTGCGGATATTAGCCTGTACCACAAACCAGTCGATAAGCGGAGCAAACACATTGGCAAATAAAATCGCTAACATCATGCCTTCCGGGTAAGCCGGGTTGACTACCCTGATCAGGCTAACCATAACACCAATTAAAATACCGAACACCCATTTCCCGGTTTGCGTCATTGAGGCAGATACCGGATCAGTCGCCATGAATACCAGCCCGAATGCATAACCACCTAAAACTAAATGCCAATACCAGGGCATCGCAAACATTGCATTGCTGGCACTGTCGAACCAGTTAAATAGTAGTGTAATGACCACCATGCCGATAAAAACACCGGCCATAATGCGCCAGGATGCAATTCGAGTATAGATTAATATTACTGCACCGAACAAGATAGCGAGTGTTGATGTTTCGCCCATTGAACCTTGAATGAAACCGAAAAAAGCGTTTTCCCAGCTAACACCTGCTGTTTGAACTGCTTCCAAACCACCGCTATTCCATAACGCCAATGGTGTGGCACTACTCACGGCATCAACCGTCAGCCAAACCGAGTCTCCCGACATTTGCGCCGGATATGCAAAAAATAAAAATGCGCGCCCCACCAATGCCGGGTTAAGAAAATTTTTGCCAACCCCACCAAAAATTTCTTTTCCCAAAACAACGCCAAAGCTAATACCCAGTGCCACTTGCCACAACGGTATTGTCGCTGGAAGAATAAGCGTAAATAAAATGGAGGTAACAAAAAAACCTTCATTAACTTCATGGTTGCGAACAGACGCAAATACAAGTTCCCAGGTTATGCCCACCAGAAAAGTAACGATATAAATCGGCAACACATACAGTGCACCGTGCCACAGACACGCAAAGATATTATCGGGATCAAAACCGCTGCCGGTAAAATCTAATATCATTCCACGCCAACCGGGTACGGAACTAATACCATTAACCAGCATACTGGCATTGGCTTCGAAGCCAACGTTATACATCGCCATAATGAAGCATGGAAATACCGCAATGTACACCGTCATCATTACTCTTTTTAGATCAATCGCATCGCGTACATGGGGTGCATTAAACGTGACATCTTTTGGTGAATATAAAAATGTATCAATCGCTTCAAATAATGCACCGAACTGTTGCAGGCGGCCACCTCTTAAAAATAAAGGTTCAATTCGATCAAGAAAATTTCGTAATGGCCGCATTAGCCTTCCTTAAAAATCTGTAGTAGATTTGCACGTAATATCGGACCAAAGTCAAACTTACCCGGATCTACAAATGTGCACAATGCCAGGTCTTCTTCATCGAGTTCCAGGCAACCGAGTGCTTGCGCGGTTTCGGTGTCTTTCACCACTAACGATCGTAATAACGGTGTAGCAAGAATGTCTAATGGCATGACCCGCTCATAACTGCCAATGGGTACCATGGCTCGGGCACTGCCGTTTTGCGAGGTGTTCATGACAAAACGTTTTTTAGGTAACGCACTGGAGATAAAACTACGCGTGACAGAAAATAAATCTCGACCCGGCCATAAAAACTTGAACATTTCACGTTGGCCACCTTCACTAAGTACTGTAATCTGATTGTGGTATCGCCCAAGATAAGCAATGGTGTCACTCGCGTGGTAACCCGACAGTATCGAGCCGGAAATTACCCTGCAACGTGACCCATCGAGTTCTCCTTTTACTAATTCATTGGTACATGCGCCAATTCGGGTACGAATCAATCTGGGTCGTAACACTACTGGCCCGGCCAGGGAAACAATTTTGTGTTGCTCGCGCCTACCGGAATGAAACAAGTGTCCAATCGCAATCACATCCTGATAACCAAGATGCCACACTGAACGAGTGGCACTCACCGGACACAGAAAATGGATATGGGTTCCAACCAGTCCGGCAGGATGCGGTCCTGAAAAACTATGCGTTTCAATATTATCCTGTGTATCAATGGGCAGTTGTACACCGGGTGCATGGCACACAAAAAGTTTACCTTCCGTGAGTTTCGCAATGAGTGAGACACCGCGGCGAAAGTCTTCTGGTGCAGTATTAATTATTACCGTGGGATCAGGTGCCAACGGATTGGTATCGATTGCGGTAATCAATATAGCGTTGGGTAACGTATGAGGGTCAGCCAGGGTATTATAGGGACGTGTCCGGATTGCGGGCCATAATCCTGAATGGAGTAAATTTTCTTTAATTTTATCGGCAGAAAGATTAGCGATTGCAGTATCATCAAAAACGGGAAATTCTTCTACTTGTTCATCGCCATCGAGGCGAATAACAATGGTATCGAGTACTCGTTTCGGTCCGCGATGAATAGCTTCGACAACACCACATCCCAGTGATGTCCCTATAATTTCGGGTATTTTTTTATCTTGCACGACCGCCTGACCTGATTTTACGTGATCACCTTCGCGCACCAACAGTTTTCCTCTGCGCCAAAGATAGTCGCGCCCGACCAGGGCAACGTGTTCTACCGGACAAGCGTCGTGGATCTTTTGCTCCGGAGGGTTAGCAATCGGGATATCCAAACCTTTTTTTATCTTGAACAAAACGCTTTATCCTTTTAGCAGCCGTTCAAAATCCAGTAGATTAAGCACTAATTGTGCTATTCCACTGTGAACTCCATATCAACTACGTTAGTAGCGCATCTTACAAATGTCGTTGGTATCGAATCACCTTAGACAACGGTTGTCAATATCACAATCCTATATTTTTTATATAAATTGATTAATTATGGCTTAAGCAAAAGCATTTGATTAATAAAACAAGATATTGCCTACCCAGTCTGATAGGGTAAGCTAGAAACGAATTACAAAATACAGTATATGATAATTGAAGATGTGTCTCAACAACTAATACTGGAGTTTACCCCGAGGTGAACCCGAGATAAGCAACTGCCTCCCCTTATTAATTAAACACTAATATTAGTGCTAAAAATCTCAACCAGCTAATTTCCCTAACCCGATCTTTAATATCTATTGTAAAACACAATTTATTTACCGTCAGCAGCATTTTCTTCGAGCTCGTTATGATTCACAATATTACCACTGGCTTCTGACCATTGTTCAAAGGGCATAACACAATCTCCAGTAACATTAATGCCACATAATTTAATGCCCGCACTACCTGAATTTTTTACTTTATTATTGATAATGATATTTCGATTACCCTGGATCTGAATGCCATCAGTACCACTACCGTCGACCTTGTTATCTGCAATAATGGAACTAGTCGAATTACTGTCCGGGGTTTCCTGAATGATGACTATACCAAGCCGTTTGGCATTGGTCACTTTGTTGTTATTGATCTGAGAATCACTAGTTGGCATATGAATATGATCTTCATAACTGCCTTCAAAGAAATTGCGAGTGATTACTGATCCAGTTGCTTTAAAAACAAGTATGCCGCGTGAACCTGGACTGGTAGGTTCTAAATCAGGCCCCACTCTATAACGAACGATTGTGCTTTTACGCAATGTCGCATTAACCGCAGGTGGCCCAACAAAAACACCTATCTCACGTTTGAGAGAATTGGAATCCGGGTGCTTTATACGCAATTTTAATTTTCATGAATTATACACTCTGGTTTTTTTCTGTTTGATAAATTTTATTTTATGTAAAATTGAATATAGCTACAAATAATATAACTCGTTTCATTCATTAGTAAACTGTAGTCGCCACTCTTCCGGAATTGGTTTTGTCTTTTGAGTTTTGTTATCGAAGCAAACTAAAACACTTTTTCCCGGGCTACCAACAGATCAAGATCCTTCTGTTTTTTAATCACACTGTAGCACAATGTGAAACTTTTGATTCCAATATTCTCAACTGATGTTTCCACGATTGCTTCATCATGCAATACACTTTATTAACCTAAAGTAGATAATTGTTGAAATAAAAAATCTGGTTTATTCATCAATATCTGCTTTAGCCTTCTTTTTTTGGCATACTTAATTTAGAGGTAGTTACCGTTCCTTGTGCATGTTTGT
>JBGMRJ010000111.1:0-8583 GCA_048061315.1 Gammaproteobacteria bacterium | reverse complement strand
TATTACCAAGACTGATGCTGATAAAATTTCCTGCTGATGGAATAGAGTCTATTTTCATTTTATTTAACTCCGAAACAATATATTTCATGCCAGCCACATTTAATTTTATTGTTTGTTCTAAATGCTCGGTATCGGTTAATGCGACTTCTGCAGCCAGCAGCGCCATTGAATTCACATTAAACGGTTGGCGTATTCGATTTAAAATATTAGCCAGATCCGGATGAGAAACGGAATACCCTACTCGTAAGCCAGCTAGAGCATAAGCTTTTGAGAAAGTTCGGGTAACAATTAAATTCGGATACTTTGATAACCAGCGCAAACCATCGGGATAATTTTTTATTGCCATTTCAGGATGGCTAGCATATTCAAAATAAGCTTCATCTAAAACCACTATAACATGATCTGGCACGACATTTAAAAATTCGCTTAGATCATTTTCAGTAATCCAGGTTCCGGTTGGATTATTTGGATTCGCTATAAAAATAATTTTTGTTTTATCCGTAACGGCTTTAACAATATTATCCAGATTGTAACCCCAGTTTGTGGCTTTAGTGACAACTGCTGTTGCACCAATTGCCTGAGTAATTAGCGGGTAAACAGCAAAGGCATGTTCGGAAAAAATCACTTCATCACCAACAGCAACGAAAGCGCGAGCAATTAATTCTAATGTATCATTAGAACCATTCCCTAATGTTAACTGCTCAAAATCAACATTATAAAATCGCGCCAAAGCCGTTTTTAAATCAAAGCCATTACCATCAGGATAACGACATAAATCATGAATATTATCTTTTAGAAACTGAGTAACCTTATTACTAACTCCAACAGGATTTTCATTAGATGCTATTTTAACAGCATTCGAAATACCGTATTCCCGCTCAAGTTCACTAAGCGGTTTCCCGGGTTGATATGGGCTTAATCCTGCAACACCCGGAACACATAATTTTTGAAATTTATTGATCATGGAGTTAGTGAGAAAAACAACTCACAAAACAGCTTTAGGATAAGAACCAAGTACTTTTACCATCTGTGATTCACTGGCAAGTTCATTTAAAGCGGCAGAAACATTAGCATCATCTTTGTGGCCATCGATATCCATAAAAAACACATAATCCCACATACCGCGCCGCGAAGGCCGTGATTCGATTCTGGATAAGGACAAACCATTATTCGCTATCGGTTCAAGTAGTTTGTGTAATGCGCCGGATTGATTTTTTGTTGACACTAAAATAGTCGTTTTATCATTTTTACTCGGTTGCACTTTATTTTTGCCAATAATTAAAAACCGCGTCGTGTTATCCGGTTCATCTTCGATATTTTTCGATAATACACCAAGCTGATAAATTTCAGCCGCTGAATCACCGGCAATTGCAGCGACAGACTCATTTGATTCAGACACCATCTTCGCTGCTTCGGCATTACTGGTTACTGAAATTTGTTCCACGCCATTTAAATTGGCATCAAGCCATTCCCGACATTGCGCCAATGATTGCTGATGGGAATATATTTTTGTAATGTCCGACAGATTTTTGTTTTCTTTCACCAGTAAATGGTGATGAATGCGTATTTCTACCTCACCATTAATCACTAATGGAGAATTAATAAATAAATCCAGAGTATGGTTAATAACACCTTCTGTGGAATTTTCAACGGGTACAACACCATAAGGTATTTGCCCGGATTCTACATCTCTAAAAACATCGGCAATAGTCGCTAAGGGTTTAGTCGTCACTGAATGACCAAAATGTTTCAGTGCTGCTGACTGTGTAAATGTGCCTTCTGGTCCTAAAAAGCCGATCTCCATTGGGTTTTCCAGTGCTAAACAGGCTGACATTATTTCACGAAACAAGCGGGCAATTTCTTCGTTTTGTAAGGGGCCTTTGTTTCGCTCAATAACCATTCGCAAAACATCGGCTTCCCGTTCAGGACGATAAAAAACTGTGTTGGTCTTTTCAGTTTTTTGTTTCGTTATAGCGACTTCCTGTGCAATCGATGCCCGTTCTGAAATTAATTCCTGCACTGCAGCATCAATAGCATCAATTCGATCGCGCATTTTTGATAATGAGTCTGAACTGTGATCTGGCATATAAAATTTATACTCGCTAAATTTATAAAGCTCGAACTGTTAACACGCCTTCTATTTCTGATAATTTATTAATCAAATTATCATCAACCGGTTTATCAACATCTAAAACAGTGTAAGCAAGCTCATCCCGAGATTTATTCAACATATCAATAATATTCAATCCTGCATCTGCCGTTGCTGTTGATATTTGGCCTAACATATTGGGTACATTATTATTCACAATCGTCACTCGATGACCATTTGTTCGGGGCATATCGATAGTCGGAAAGTTAACAGAATTAACAATATTACCATTCTCCAGATAATCTTTAATTTGATCGGCAACCATAATCGCACAATTATCTTCTGCTTCAACGGTGGATGCACCAAGATGCGGTAAGGTGATAACGCGATCCTGTCCTTTCAATTCATTTGTTGGGAAATCACAAACGTAGGCATAAATTTTATTACTTTTGATTGCTTCAAGTACTGCTGCATCATCAATAATTCCGGCTCGCGCAAAATTTAAAATAACAGCACCGTCTTTCATGATAGAAAGCCGTTCTTTGTTAATCATATTTTTTGTGGCATCGATCAATGGCACATGAAAAGTTACAAAATCAACCTTCGCTAATAACGCATCAACATTTTCAGCCTTTTCAACTCTAGATGATAAGCGCCAGGCACCTTCTATAGTTATACCTGGATCATAACCAATAACATTCATACCCAGTTGAATCGCAACATCAGCCACTGAACGACCAATCGCACCTAATCCGACAATACCCAATGTTTTACCCGGCAGTTCATAACCACCATATTGTTTCTTACCCGCCTCAACGCTTTTAGAAACAGCTGCGTCATCACCTTCTAGTTGTGTTGTATAGTCCCACGCTTGACAAATATTACGGCAGGCTAATAACATTCCAGCTACCACCAACTCTTTCACTGCATTGGCATTGGCACCAGGGGCATTAAAAACCGGAATGCCTTTTGCTGACATTTTATCGACAGGAATATTATTAACCCCTGCACCGGCACGACCAACTGCTTTTAATGATTCAGGAATTTCCATATCGTGCATTTTAAATGAGCGAAGCATAATAGCATCAGGATGGCTTACTTCGGATGCAACTTCATAAGATTCACGAGGCAAACGTTCAATTCCAGCAACCGAGATGTTATTTAGGGTTAGTATTTTATACATGACATCCTTATTTAGTGTAATTAATATGAATTAAAAACTTAGCCGTTACGTTTTTCAAAATCAGCCATAAATTTAATCAAGACATCAATTCCTTCCTCAGGCATGGCATTGTAAATACTGGCCCGCATACCACCTACCGAACGGTGTCCTTTTAACGAAACCAAACCGATCTTAGCTGCTTCTGATAAAAATGTTTTATCAAGATCTGCATTGGCTAATGTAAATGGAACATTCATCCATGATCGGCATTCTTGTGCAACCGGACTGTTATAAAAATCGGAGTTATCAATTGCGTTATATAACTTTCCAGACTTGCGTTTATTCACTTCAGCTATGGCACTAAGACCACCATTTGATTTTAACCAATCAAAAACCAATCCTGCTAGATACCAGGCAAATGTTGGTGGTGTATTTAACATTGAATCGTTATCAGCTAAATTTTTATAATTAAATATCGATGGAGTTTTATCAGCTGCTATACCAATTAAATCATCTCGTACAATCACAACAGTTAATCCGGCAGGACCAATATTTTTTTGTGCGCCGGCATAAATAATGCCATATTTAGAAACATCAATCGGACGTGACAAAATAGTCGAAGACATATCGGCAACTAATGGTACATCGCCTGTTTCTGGTAAAAATGGAAATTCGACACCGCCGATAGTTTCATTTGGAGTAAAATGAACATAGGCGGCATCTTTATTTAACGACCAATCACTTTGCGGTGGCACAGTAGTAAAGTTTTGGGCTTCACTGCTTGCTGCGATATTCACATCACAGAAATTCTTAGCTTCTTTAATGGCTTTTTTTGACCAGGCTCCAGTATTAAAATAATCTGCAGAACTTTTACCGGCTAAAATATTCATTGGTACCATTGCAAATTGGCTTGATGCGCCACCTTGCAAAAACAGTACTTTATAATTTTTAGGAATTGCCATTAACTCACGCAGATCAGCTTCAGCTTTTTCTGCAATCGACATAAAATCTTTACCACGATGGCTCATTTCCATAACGGACATACCTGATCCGTGCCAATCGCGTAATTCATTCTGAGCTTTCGCTAACACATCAGCCGGCAATATCGCCGGGCCTGCACTAAAATTATAAATCTTTGGCATAGTACACCAAACTCCTTGTTTTTATTTAAATTTGAAAGCGTTGAAAGATATTAAATGCGCTAATCCGTATCTTCTTCTGAAGCAACCGAATCATCATCAGCTTGAATCATTTCAATTCGCTCAATACCATTTAATTTTTCGTCATTGCTTAGGCTGATTAATTTCACACCCTGAGTATTTCGACCCATTATTGAAATTTCTTCAACACGAGTTCGAACCAGAGTTCCCTGATTGGTGATTAACATGATTTCGTCATCACCAGATACTAATTCAACACCGGTTACCGCACCATTTCGGTCTGAAGTTTGAATTGAGATAACGCCAAGACCACCTCGACCATGGACAGGATAATCTTCAATTGCAGTACGTTTACCAAAGCCATTCTCTGTCGAGGTTAAAACAAATCCTTCTCCCGATATAATCATCGAGATAACGCTATGCCCAGGTTGCAATTTCAAACCTCGAACACCAACAGCCGAACGACCCATTGGACGAACATCATTTTCACTAAACCTAATCGACTTACCGGAGCTAGAGAATAAGATAACATCTTTATTACCATCAGTAATTTCAACACCGATTAATTGATCGTCTTTACGCAATTCAATAGCAATAATACCCGATGACCGTGGCCGCGAAAAATCTTTCAGTGGCGTTTTCTTTACTGTTCCAAACGATGTGGTAAAAAATACAAATTTTTCTTCTTCGTATTCACGAATTGGTAAAATGGCATTAATTCGTTCATCTTCATCGAGTGGTAGTAAATTAATAATAGGCCGGCCACGTGCGGTTCGACCAGCTTGTGGTAATTCAAACACTTTCAACCAATATACTTTGCCTCGACTGGAGAAACATAAAATAATATCGTGAGTATTTGCCACAAATAATTTATCAATAAAATCTTCGTCTTTTACTGAAGTTGCAGCCTTACCACGGCCACCACGGCGTTGCGCACTGTACGTCGACAATAATTGTGACTTCACATAACCTTCATGCGATAAGGTCACCACAACATCTTCTTCGGTAATAAGATCTTCAATGGTTAAATCTTCTTGTGATGAAATAATTTCAGTTCGTCGTTCATCACCAAATTGTTCTTTTACTTCGAGTAACTCTTCTCGAATAATTTCCATCAAACGTTCAGTGCTTGATAAAATTTCAAGTAATTCTGCAATAATTGCTAATAGCTCTTCATATTCTGCAATTATTTTATCCTGTTCCAATCCAGTCAGGCGGTGTAAACGCATATCCAAAATGGCTTGCGCCTGAACAGGCGACAGATGGTATTGATCGTCTTGTAGACCGTACTCATCGTTTAAATCTTCCGGTCGTGATGATTCCGCCCCTGATTTTGATAACATATCAATCACAACACCCGGCTTCCACGGTGTATCAACCAATTGTTGTTTGGCTTCAGCAGGATTCTTAGCAGCTTTAATTAATGCGATAATCGGATCAATATTAACAAGTGCTATTGCAAGCCCTTCTCGCTCGTGTGCTTTTTTTCTAGCTTTGCGTAATTCATAAATTGTTCGACGTGTTACCACTTCACGGCGATGTCGAACAAAATATTCTAAAATTGATTTTAAATTTAATAATTTTGGTTGACCATCAACCAGAGCAACCATATTGATACCAAACACACTTTGTAATTGTGTATGTTGGTATAAGTTATTAATCATAACATCGGCAATTTCACCTCGACGTAATTGAATAATAACCCGCATACCATCTTTATCGGATTCATCACGTAGTTCGGTGATGCCTTCGAGTTTCTTGTCTTTAACCAGCTCGGCAACGCGTTCGAGTAATCTTGCTTTATTAACCTGATAGGGTAATTCGGTAATAACAATCGTTTGTTTACCTGATTTTTCATCCTCTTCAATGTGAATACGACCACGAACATAAATTCGACCACGACCAGAGTGATATGCCTCAACAATACCTCGAGCACCATTGATAATTCCGGCAGTAGGAAAATCGGGCCCTGGAATAATTTCCATTAATCCCGGTACATCAATATCAGGTTTATCGATAACCGCTAAGCAGGCATTGACAATTTCAGTGAGATTATGCGGTGGAATATTGGTTGCCATACCCACAGCAATACCGGAAGATCCATTAATCAGCAGATTGGGTACTCGCGTTGGTAGAATAACGGGTTCCCGTTCCGAATCATCGTAGTTTGATGCAAAATCGACAGTGTCTTTATCAAGATCAGATAGTAATTGATGCGCAATTTTAGACATCCGCACTTCGGTGTAACGCATGGCAGCAGGTGAATCACCATCGACCGAGCCAAAGTTACCCTGTCCATCGATTAACATATACCGTAATGAGAAAGGCTGTGCCATACGCACAATGGTGTCGTAGACTGCGGTATCACCATGAGGATGATATTTACCGATAACATCACCAACAACCCGGGCTGATTTTTTATAAGGCTTATTCCACTCGTTTCCGAGCTCTTGCATCGCAAAAAGTACTCTTCGATGAACGGGTTTTAAACCATCTCGAACATCTGGTAATGCTCGCCCTACTATCACACTCATGGCGTAATCGAGGTAAGATTGTTTCATTTCCTCTTCGATATTTATCGGGAGGACTTCCTTAGCAAAATCAATCATTTTGGTAGAATTTATCTTATTTTATTTATAATTGGGAACGCGCTTTTTAGGAGCGTTTTAAAGGCGAAATTATACCATAAATAGTGATGAACTAGCTATATTCAATGATTCTTGAAATCGATTTTAAGAGGTCCTGGATGATTCCACTTTCAAGGCTACAATCAGGACTGCAATATGCTCAATTCATCTCAACATAAGCAAAACTTGTCAAACACACAGCATTTCCTGTAGCTTCGTTGCCATGACACAAACAATAGATACGTTAATCCACGCCAGTTGGATTATTACAGTAAACGCAAACAACGATATACTGCACGATCATTCAGTTGTGATTAAAGACGGTAAAATTATCGATATTCTGGCTACTTCAGACGTAAACCAAACTTATAGCGCTAAAACAGAGTATCAATTACCAAACCACGCGATCACTCCCGGATTCATCAATTGCCATGGACACAGTCCAATGACACTGTTGCGTGGCTTAGCCGATGATTTGCCCTTAATGGATTGGTTAACCAATCATATCTGGCCTGCTGAATCCAAATGGGTAAGTCCGGATTTTGTGTTTACCGGTTCTCAAATTGCAATAGCAGAAATGTTACGCAGTGGTACAACCTGTTTTACGGATATGTACTTTTTCCCCGAACAAACTGCATTAGCAGTCGAACAGGCTGGTATTCGGGCGATGCTCGGGTTAATCCTCATTAATTTTCCATCGGCTTATGCTCAAAATGAAGAAGACTATCTGAACAAGGGCCTTGAGATGCATGATAATCTACGTCATCACAGTTTAATCAAAACCTCGTTTGCACCCCATGCACCTTACACCGTAACAGATGACGGTTTTAAAAAATTATCGATGCTCGCCGATGAGCTGGATATTCCGATTCAAATTCATTTACACGAAACTGAATTCGAAATTAATGAATCTATAAAATTACACGGTAACCGGCCAATCACACGTTTGGAAAAACTGGGGTTATTATCACCACGAATAATGGCATCACACATGACTCAACTTACTGACGATGATATTAAACTCGCTGCTGATAATGGCATTAATGTCATCCATTGCCCTGAATCAAATTTAAAACTCGCTAGTGGTTATTGTCCAATTCAAAAATTACTGGATAACAACATCACTGTAGCATTAGGCACCGATGGTGCAGCCAGTAATAATGATCTTGATATGTTAGGTGAAATGCAAACTGCTGCGCTGTTAGGTAAAGCCGTGGCTCAAAATGCCGAGGCAGTCAGCGCCGAACAAATTTTACGATCGGCGACCATTGATGGCGCAAAAGCGCTGGGGATGGAAGACAGTATTGGTTCCATTGAGACCTCAAAATCAGCCGATCTAGTTGCAATCGATTTAAATACCATTGAAACACAACCATTATACAAGCCACTCTCACAAATTATTTATTCCAGTACCCGTGAACAAATTAAACATGTTTGGGTAAATGGTGCCCACCTGTTGAAAGATAGAGAATTAACAACATTAGACTTATCGGCATTACTGCAATCAGCCAAAGAATGGCGAGAAAAAATTCATCATTGAAATAG
>JBGMRJ010000110.1:0-8625 GCA_048061315.1 Gammaproteobacteria bacterium | reverse complement strand
GGTATATTTATTAACCTGATAATTATTAAGAAATACGGAATATTAAAAGATGGATAACAATTCTGAAATGGAATTTGATCAAAAAATTTTAATCGTTGATGACGAACTTGATCTACGCCAATTATTATGTCGCTATCTAACTGATAATGGTTTATCCGTTTCTTCCGTTGCTAATGCGAATGAAATGGATATTTATCTTGATAATTATCCTGTTGATCTTTTTATTCTTGATTTAATGTTACCGGGTGAAGATGGTTTGTCCATTGCGAAAAGACTGCGTGAAAAATTTGATCCCGCCATTATTATGCTATCGGCTCACGGTGAAGCCGTAGATCGTATTGTTGGTC
Source organism: Gammaproteobacteria bacterium (assembly GCA_048061315.1). GTDB lineage: Bacteria > Pseudomonadota > Gammaproteobacteria > UBA6429 > Thiohalophilaceae > CAYQUC01. Next base: position 8,278 of record JBGMRJ010000110.1, on the reverse strand, counting down.
TGGAAATGGGCGCTGATGATTATTTAGCTAAACCATTTAATCCACGAGAGTTACTTGCACGCATTCGAATTCAATTACGTCGAATTAATGATAAATCAGCTGCAACTAAACTTGGTGAAAATCCAGATATAATCAGTTTTGGTGATTTTAAATTTGATTGTTCACGGTTGCAGCTCAAAAAACTCGATGTAGAAATTGATTTGACTCAAGGGGATTATTCCTTACTACAAATTTTGTTGGAGAATCCAAACAGAATTTTACCGCGCGATTTTTTAATTGGTCAATTAAACGATTTTGATCGTTCGCCATTCGATCGAAGTGTTGATGTTCGAGTTACTCGTCTTCGTAAAAAAATCGAATCTAATCCATCATCACCAAAATTCCTACGTACTGTTCGTGGTAAAGGTTATCTATTTTCCCTCGATAGTAATTAACGATGTTCGGTATTTTCAATAAAAAATCGCGCCGCTGGAGTTTGCGTTCACGGTTAACCTTAATGCTAATTCTTGCATTATTACTTTTTCAAATTATCATGATGTTTATCACCATGAATATGGGGTTGTTCCCCATCATGCGTCAATCGGTTGAAGACCTGTCTGAACGTCTAATAAACACTGCAACACACTGGACAATTTTATCTGGTGAAAAAAAATCTAAATATGAACAATATACTCAGGAAAATGCCGAATTTTATTTTTTTAATAACAAGCGTTTTAAAACATCTCATATTAGTAAATTGATATTCAATAAATTATTATCAAAGACTTTAACAATAAAACAAGGTCGGATTATTAATATATGGTCTACTATAATTGCTGGTAAAGAATTTTATTGGATGGACCTTAATATAAACCAGGAACTTATCCGAATCGGATTTAAACATGAACGCATAGGAACAAATCCAAATGCCGTTTTTTTTGCTCTACTCTCTCTAAATATTATTTTTAGTTTACTCACCGCATTTATTTTTGTTGGTTATATTACACAACCATTAACAAATTTATTAAATGCTGCAAAATCTTTAGGCCGGGGCATTAAACCTGAACTTAAGCAAAAAAATAATAGCCGTGAAATTCAGGATTTATATGACCAATTCGAAAAAATGTCTACTGAAGTTCAAAGTTTATTAGAAAACAGAAATACTTTATTAATTGGTATCTCACATGAATTACGCACACCAATTACGCGCTTGACATTATTATTAGAAATGGCACGAGATAAATTAGGTGACTCAAACCTGAATGATTGCAATCAAGTATTACAGGAAATGAATGCCATTATTGGACAATTTTTATCCCTTGGTCGTGGTATCTCAGTACAAAAAAGTACTCAAATTAATTTGAATGAGTCAATGCAAAATATCATTGATAGTTTTTCTACCAATAGAATTAATTTTGAATCTGATTATTTCGGCCTCATTATTTTACCGCATGATGCCTTACGTCGAGTAGTATTAAACTTAATCGACAATGCTTTAAAGTACAGTGAAAATAAACCAATTGATGTTAAGGTTGAATCAAATAAATTAGGTTTAACAATTTTAGTTCTCGATAAAGGCATTGGAATTCCTGAAGATAAAATAGCACAAATTTTACAAGCTTTTGTTCGAGTGAATAAAGATAAACATACTAACATCAAAGGTGTTGGTCTTGGTCTTGCAATATCACACCTAGTCGCTCAAACCAATGGCTGGAGCCTGGCATTTTCATCCCGCAGTGATGGTGGTACTATTGTTAAACTAAATATACCAATCACCGCTAAAATTCCCACAAAAAAGTAATACAGAAATAATTCTGAAATACTATTTTGTCATACTTAACAAATACTTTGATTATATATAAAAAAGAATTTAAACGTGTTCGATAGCGAGAGCTTGTAAACTTCCCCTTGTTACAGTTCTGGCTTTTTGGAAATTTTAGTTACTACAAAACGTGGTAATAAAAAATTTCCTTTTTTTTACCCTGTTATTTGTCTGGTTCGGGTTTGGTTGAAGTTTTTCCGGTGATATTTTGTTCATCCGCAATTGCTTGATCGAGCTCATCATCCATTTCCTGATCTGACAATTCATTAAATTCAGCATTATCAGCGGCATCTTCTTCTTTTTCACGTCGTTTACGACGTTTTACTACCATGCGTGATGCAATGACACCCAACTCAAATAACATCCACATTGGAACAGCTAACATGATTTGTGAAATCACATCTGGAGGTGTTAAAAACATGCCGACTACAAATGCCCCTACAATGATATAGGCTCGTTTTTTAACGAGATCTTCCGGCGTGGTAATACCTGCCGCTACTAATAACACTGTTGCCACCGGAACTTCAAATGCCGCACCAAAAGCAAAAAATAACATAAGCACAAAATCCAGATATTTGGAGATATCGGTCATTACCTCTACACCTTCCGGTACAACGGCGGTGATAAAACCAAACACCAGTGGAAATACCACGTAATAAGCAAAGGCCATTCCACTATAGAACAAAATAATACTCGAAATTAATAACGGCAGTGCCAGCTCTTTTTCATGCCGATACAGACCCGGGGCTACAAAACTCCAAATGTGATACAGAATGTAGGGCATAACCAGAAAAATCGATAACACCAATGCCAGTTTCATCGGTGTTAAAAACGGTGAGATCACGTCGGTCGCAATCATCGTGCTGTTTTGTGACATGTGAACCGTTAGTGGTTCTGCGAGATAGGTATATATATCATTAGCAAAATAAAATAATACCGAAAAAATAACTAACACCACTAATACCACGCGTAATAAGCGATCGCGCAATTCTATTAAATGCGCAACAAAAGGAATTTCTGATTCTGTGCTTCTGTTAGTGGTCACGGATTTTATATTTTCTTTGGTTAAAGGTTGGTCACTCAAAAACTATATTAATTTTTGACGTCTTTTTCGATATCGTTTTTATTTTCGCTTTTATCCTGGTTGTCCGAATTTTCTGGCTGTTCCGTTACTGGAGCGTTAGCTATTGTTTCAGAATCCGATTCAGACTTAGTTGAAGTTTCAATTTCATCGATTTGATAATCACTGTTATAATCATCAATGAAATCATCTTCAACATCATTATGAGCGGCATCATCTTCATCAACAAAATCATCCGGGATGGCTTTTACTTGATATTCCGGCTTTTTCTCTGAATCGTTACTCGAAGTATCCGGATTTATTGAATTTCGAAATTCATTACGCGTATCACTTATAATTTCAGAAATTTCATGCAGGCTGGTATTTCCACCCTTAACCGCATTTTTGATATCATCCATTTTTAGTTCGGCATCAATTTCTGATTTAACGGAGTTAATAAAACCCCGCACTTTACCAACCCACAGACCTGCGGTTCTTGCCAGGCCGGGTAATTTATCCGGACCAATTACCAACAGTGCAACAATACCGATTATGGCGAATTCTGCAAAACTAAAATCCATAATGACAACCGATTTAGGCCAAACAATCTTGTTTTAACATTTCATATTTGAATAAAATATGGAAACATAATTCACAAGTTTATTGTTTATCCTTTTCCTCAACTTTTGTTACCTCACCTTCAATTACGTTTGATTCTTTTTTTTCAATTGATTCTGTTGAATCTGATTCATCTTTTTTGGAATCATCATCTTTAACGGCTTTTTTGAAATTTCTAAATGCACCACCTAAATCCGAACCAATGTTACGGAATTTTTTAGTGCCAAAAAGTAATATTACAATCAATAAAATAACAATCAACGAACCAGGTCCGATACCACCAAAACCCATAATAAACTCCTACGTGTTAAAATCTAAAATTATTAAAATCCAGCTAAAGATGGACCACCTAATAGATGGAAATGTAAATGGAAAACTTCTTGTCCACCACCTTTGCCTGTGTTGATAATGGTCCGAAAACCAGCATCCAATCCTTGTTGTTTTGCCAATACCGGCAACTTCCTTAAACAATGAGCCATAACTGCATCATGTTGTTCCTGCATCTCATCCAGACCGGTAAAATGTTCCTTAGGTACTATTAATAAGTGTACATCAGCTTTGGGATTAATATCCCGAAATACGAAAATTTGTTCATCTTCATAAACCTTGTCCGACGGAATCGTACCGGCGATTATTTTACAAAAAAGGCAATCTTGTTCCATTAATTTTCCGGGGGTTATCAAGCTATTCCTGCCTGATTAAAAGCAGAGAATTTTTTAAATAATTAATACCCTGCAATCTTAACGATTCGCCTTTTCTTCCAGACCAGAAATACCGAAACGTCGGGCTAATTCTTCAAGAACCTGATCAGGGTGCAAATTTTGCTGGGCTAATAGTACCAAAGTATGAAACCAGAGATCTGCTACTTCGTAGACGATTTTCTCAGAATCACCATCTTTTGCGGCCATTACGGTTTCTGTGGCTTCTTCACCGATTTTCTTTAAAATCGAATCCAGACCTTTAGTATACAGCCCTGCCACATATGAATCTTCAGAATCTGCATTTTTACGCTGCTCAAGAATTACAGCTAATTTCTGTAAAATGTCATTCATGCTTATTTATAGATATCCTTTGGATCTTTAAGCACTGAATCTACTTCAAGCCATTGATTCTCTTTAAGTTGCTTATAGAAACAGTTATGCCTACCTGTATGACAAGCAATGCCACCTATTTGTTCAACTTCAAGCAGGATTACATCATTATCACAATCCAGTCGTATATTCTTAACGACTTGTTGATGTCCTGACTCTTCTCCTTTAAACCATAATTTCTGACGCGATCTCGAATAATAAACCGCATGACCGGTTTCAGCTGTTAATGACAGTGATTCGCGATTCATCCAGGCCATCATTAATACTTTTCCAGACCCGGTTTCCTGGGCAATTGCGGCAACTAAGCCTGTTTCGGACCATTTTACCTGATCTATCCAGTTAGAAACTTTTGGAGTCATAATCGCATTTCAATACCGTCTTTTGCCATTTGACGTTTTGCCTCTTCGATGGTGTGTTCACCAAAATGAAAAATACTGGCGGCTAACACGGCATCGGCATGGCCTAATGTAATACCTTCGCTCAGGTGCTTTAAATTACCGACACCACCGGAGGCAATGACCGGTACTCGAACAGCATCACTAATGGCGCGAGTTAATTCCAGATCAAACCCGATTTTGGTGCCATCACGATCCATGCTGGTTAACAGGATTTCACCGGCACCGTAGGACACCATTTTTATAGCCCATTCGACCGCATTTATTCCGGTTTCTTTACGACCACCGTGGGTAAACAATTCCCAACGATTCTCTTCGCCGGCTTTACTGACTTTTTTGGCGTCAATAGCAACAACAATACACTGCGAGCCAAATTTTTCAGCTGCTTGTCTTACAAATTCCGGATTAAAAACCGCAGCGGTATTAATCGCAACCTTATCAGCGCCAGCATTTAACATCGACCGTACATCTTCAACTTTACGGATTCCACCACCAACTGTTAGTGGTATAAAAACCTGCCCGGCGACCTGCTCTACCATGTGTACGATAGTGTCGCGCTTATCCGAGCTTGCGGTTATATCTAAAAACGTAATTTCATCGGCACCTTGTTGATCGTATTTGCGTGCAACTTCAACAGGATCACCGGCATCCCGAATATCGACAAATTGCACGCCTTTTACCACACGGCCATTATCAACATCTAAACAGGGAATAATTCGTTTGGCTAACATCGTCACTATTCTTTATTAGTAAGCGTATCTGCCAATTTCTGGCCTTGTTCAAAATCCAGCGTACCTTCATAAATTGCCCGCCCGGTAATCGCGCCAAAAATACCATCGTCGGTCACAGCACATAACGACTTTATATCGTCAAGATTAGTGATTCCTCCAGATGCGATCACCGGCATGGTGACAGCCTGTGCCAGTTTTTGTGTTGCTTCAACATTCACACCGGTCATCATACCATCGCGACTAATATCGGTGTAAACAATGGCTTCAACGCCATTTTGCTCAAATATCTGTGCCATATCGATAACATCATGTTTGGATAATTTAGACCAGCCTTCAATTGCCACTTTACCGTCTTTTGCATCTAATCCAACAATAATATGACCCGGAAATTCCAAACATATATCTTTTACAAAGTGCGGCTCTTTTACGGCCTTAGTACCGATAATCACGTATCTCACGCCGGCTTCCAGGTAGGTTTCAATGGTTTCCGCATTACGAATTCCGCCACCAATTTGAATGGGTAAATCAGGATAAGCTGCTGCGATATCATGCACTACACCCGCATTGACTGGCTCACCCGCAAAAGCACCATTTAAATCCACAATATGTAAACGACGCGCACCGGCATCAACCCAACGACCTGCAACTTCTACCGGGTTTTCTGAAAAAATAGTTTCATCATCCATCCGCCCCTGACGCAAACGAACACATTTACCGTCTTTAAGATCAATTGCCGGAATTAATAACATAGGAACATCCAATATTGTTGATAAACCTGAAATCTTTGATTTTTCGGTACTTTCATGATTCGGTTATTACACCATTTTATATTCGTAATTAATAGCATCAGCCAATTGGGAGTAAGTAGTCACTAACATGACCAGTTTAAGAAGTTTTTATAAAGCTGTAAGCCGCTATGTTGGCTTTTCTCGGGATGAAATTGCACAGCAAATATATTGTCTTTCGCAATGGCGGTGGTAAATGGCACAGGATATTCAGACGTTCCAGCCACCACGTCTGAATTTGCGGGCTCAACATAATAACTGTGAACAAAATAAAAGCGGCTATTTTGAGCAATGCCCTGCCATAATGGGTGGTCGATAGTTTGATTCACCTGGTTCCAGCCCATGTGCGGAATCTTGAGCGAATGATTATTGGCTAATTCAGGGATGTGTTTTTCAAATTCGAGCACCGCACCAGCAAATAAATTGAGACACTCGATACCATTATTTTCTTCGCTGCGCTCAAGCATGGCTTGCATACCAACACAAACCCCAAGTAATGGCCTGGTTTTTGCCACTTCATGAATCACTTCCACCAAACCCAGCCGGGACATTTCCCCCATGCAATCACGCATCGCGCCAACACCGGGCAGCACTACTCGATCTGATTTTAAGATTGTTTCGGGATCACCACTCACTACAATTTTTTCGTTAGTAGCAACATGCTCCAGGGCTTTGGCAACGGAATGAAGATTGCCCATGCCATAATCGATAACGGTTACTGTATTCATAATTCGTAAGTTTTGGAACTGAACATTAGAGTAGCTTATTAAATTCTACAGACTTCCTTTGGTCGAGGGTGTTTGACCAGCCATACGCGGATCTGCTTCAAGTGCCATACGTAGCGCACGACCAAATGCTTTAAACACGGTTTCAGCTATATGGTGCGCGTTTTTGCCGCGAATACTATCGATATGCAATGTCACCAAGGCATGGTTTACAAAACCCTGAAAAAATTCTTTGATTAGATCAACGTCAAATTCACCGATTCGGGCGCGTGGAAAATCGGCATGAAACTCAAGATCTGGCCGACCCGAAAAATCAATCACCACCCGGGATAGTGCCTCGTCGAGTGGTACATAAGCATGGCCATAACGACGAATGCCTTTTTTATCACCAATAGCTTGTTTCACCGCCATTCCCAGAGTAATACCAATATCTTCAACAGTGTGATGCGCATCAATTTCCAAATCACCCCGGGCAGTAATGTCCAGATCAATTAAACCGTGACGGGAAATTTGATCCATCATATGATCTAAAAATGGCACACCAGTGCTAAATTTACCAACACCGGAACCATCCAGATTCAGCTTGACCTGAATTTGGGTTTCGAGTGTATCGCGCTTTATTTCTGCGTGTCTTGACGACATTTCTATCTCCGAATATCGGTTGAATTACATTCATTTTTACCAATTATATCAGCTGGCAATGGACAGGGGAATATTAGATACTCACAATGAACTTGTAAGATAGAATTCGTTAATTAATTACTAAAATTTTCATTATTTTTATATTTGCCATAATTTTTCTAAATATAACTTCTAATTGTTAAATTAAACTAAATGATCTAAATCAATAGCCGATACTAATTTAGTAACTAAACTTAAAGTGTAAGTAAATTTTAATGTAGGAGAAGTATATGGGTATCATCATTACTGTTATATTAATATTAATGTTGAGTTATTTTTTAATTGATACTCTTGTAACAATATTTAAAGCTATCGTAGCTATCTGGGAACACTACAAAGGTAGTGTTCATATCCCGCATACATATGCAGACCGTAGCATAAAGTCTGTCTA
>JBGMRJ010000109.1:0-8784 GCA_048061315.1 Gammaproteobacteria bacterium | reverse complement strand
TTAAACTCAATGATATTAAATTTATCAAAACTTCGTAATCGCGTAATTGCCAATTGCAGTGCCGCTTTTGCCTGACGCATCGATTCACCATTCATTGAACCTGAAGTGTCGATGATATAGGTTACATCTCTCGCCAGTACTTGATTGTTAGAATTAGTATCTTCTGGTGGCATTATCATTACTAAATGATAATCCTGATGTTCAGATGGTTCACTGAATAATGCGGCTTGCGGACTATTAGCCAGTTCTGGTTGCCAGACTAATTCAAAATCCCGGTCACTCGGTACATTTTCATTTAACAAGCTCACTGTATAATGCCCTTCCAGATGCATCACTGATTTAATTTGATGATAAGTACTTGCAATCTCAGTAATCGGAAATCCTGCATTTAAATCAATATGGATATTGATCGGGTTATTAACACTACTATATTGCGGTGGTGTTATCCGTGATGCATCGGCTACTTGTGTAGTGTTAAAAGCCCAACCATTACCTTGAGAGATACTAAGAGATTCACTCGGTATCGGAGTTGAAGATCCAGGAATGTAACGAGGTGTTATTGTCGTAGGGAAACGTAATTTAAATTTACCATTGTCATATTTTAAAATCTGCTGGTATTCGATTTCAACAGAAACAATTTCACCAGGACCAATATTAGCCACAGAATTGGTAAATAGATTGGGTCGTTCCTGTTCTACCAAAGATGCTTTTTTCCCCTCACGTTTCGCCTGAATATAGAGCCGTTTTGCTTCTTTGCGCTCTTTAATTTTTCCTTCAATCGTTCGTTCACCAATTCTGAGCTTCATGTGATCAACAGCAGCAGATTCCGGTAACGGAAACACATATATTCCTTCTAGCCATTCGCTAGTTTCATTTTTAAACTGTTGAATCAATTTAGTGCGCACTACCATACCAGATACTGTCATACTAACATCGGTTTTCAAGCTTGCAGCTTCAATATAACGATCTGCTTTATCGGTCTTATATAACAAACTACCCCGGTGTATGTCTGACAATGCTACTGATGACTCAGGATTAGAGTTTTCTGAAAAACTTGCCGCTTCAACATTAACGGCAATTAACACCAGAGCGATAATAAAACCAACCGAAGTCAGGATATTTAGCATCGCATCTTCGAAAGAATCAAACCAATTGCGAAAATTTTTATTTTCTTGAGAATCGTCTATTAAAAACATATCTTTATTTTTCATCATTCAGCCTATTTAAATTAAATGTTTATGGATCCGCGTTTGATCCAGCGTGCAATCCTGGTATATGCTCCTGCGTGACTCTACCTGCTCCATCCCTGGAGACGATTTGCAATCCAAGTCCCTGCTACGCGCCGGTTGAGGGCTCGATGTCAATTCTTCCCCTCAAACAGATAATTAACTGATCGCCTCCTCCACTGTATGACATTCAATTAATCAATCTGAATTTAATTAAACACCAGGAATATGGCTGCTTTTACGATGAAATCGGGTAAAGTGGAGGACAATTATGACGAAATATGACAATTACTTTTTTGCACACAAATAACACTAATAATATGCTACCGTATTACTAGAACCATTAATAAAAATTAAAAAATACTATGACAATTACACGAACCATAGCAATCGTAGAAGATGAACCCGCAATTCGCGAAAACTATGCCGAGGTTTTTCGGGCACAAGGGTATTTGGTTGATCTTTATGAGACTCGGCTAGATGCGCTCGAGGCCTTTACCAAAAATTTACCGGATTTGGCCTTATTGGATATTGGCCTTAAAAATGATATTGATGGTGGTTTTGAACTGTGTCGCAACCTTCGGCAATTATCAGACAGTTTACCAATAATATTTTTAACCGCAAGAGATAGCGATCTAGACACTATCTCGGGGTTACGACTCGGCGCAGATGATTATTTAACTAAAGATATTTCCATTGAAAATATCTGTGCCCGTATTTCGGCATTCTTTCGCCGGCTTGATCTTTCACAGCAAACAACCGAACCGGAGAGTGAACTTAAAAGTGGTCCACTAACCTTAAACAAAAATCGCTTTACCATACAATGGAAAGATCAGTATATTGATTTAACACTAACTGAATTCTGGTTAATCTACACTTTAGTATTACATCCCGGTCATGTTAAAAATCGAAACCAGTTAATGGATGAGGCTAAAATATACGTTGATGATGCTACCATCACTTCTCATATAAAACGCATTCGAAATAAATTTTTAGCCGTCGATAAAGAATTTAATTGTATCGATACTGTTTATGGTATTGGTTATCGCTGGAATGAGCTGAAATCCTGATTAACCTGGCGCTTTATGAAAACCAGACATCTCATTAAATTAAGTATTCGTAAAAAATTATTACTGTCCTCACTACTGTTACTTTTGATACCCTGGATGGGCTACCAGTCGATTCAAAATATTGAAAATGACTTACGAATTGAGCAGGAAAAACAATTATTAAATCGTGCCAAGTTAGTCTCGGTGGTATTAGAAGAACAACAAAATTTATTCTCGACAGAAAAATTAGAATTGCCCCCGGAAAATGATACACAATCCATAAATCATGTTTATGTGAGGCAATTAAGCTCTGCTATTCAGCTCGATGGATATACCAATGACTGGAATAAATACAATGATCGATTTCGCTTATATGAATCAAAAGAAGCAACCAGCAGTTTATCCTTTGAACACCAAATCGGGAATTACAAACGCTACCTTTACGTCATTTTCAAAGTAACGGATGATAAAATAATTTACCGCCGTCCGGGAAGTTTTCAACTAAACAAAAGTGATCACCTGCGTATTAATTTAATTAACAAGAAAGGCGATCTACAACAATTTATCATTACCACACAAACACCAGGTTGGGTTACAGCCCACAGACTCATTAGAGACAGCGAACCCGTACCTGAAGTTAGAATAAAAGGTGAATGGCAGGAAACTGAAACCGGCTATAATATTGAGATTCGAATTCCACTAAAAATGATCGGCAATATGATTTCTTTTGCAATTGCCGATGTAGATGATGCAAACACACGAGAAATTATTCAATTAACTGGAACAGCTGATCCTGACAATCCTTATGCACTGGCATCCATAATTGTTCCATCACCGGTTGTTGAGTTATTATTAAAGAAAGTGCATCAGGGAACAACCCGAACCTGGGTAATTGATCAAAATTACCGTGTTATTGCAGTAGTCGGTAATTTAACAAAAAATCAATACAATACTGATGATAATGATTCCGGCTTAGATGCTAGTAGAACTACGCAAACACAGAAATCGTCTTCTTTTCTACAATATTTAATGCGCTTGTTTTATCAGTCGTTATTAACACAACCAAATAGCCATTTCACTGATGATTTATCTTCGGCATCGGTTTTAACCGGAAATGAATTTAAAGCTGCATTATCAGGACAACCAGCAACACAATGGCGAACCACCCCCGATACCGATGTGAATATTCTAACGGTAACACATCCGATTGTTATTAACGATCAAGTCGTCGGTGCTATCGCAATTGAAGAAACTAATGCCAGTATTTTAATTTTACAAAACCGGGCATTTGAAATTTTAATTAATTTAAGCATATTAACATTTCTAATTGCAACTACAGTATTAATCCTGTTTGCGTCCCGTCTTTCAAGCCGCATTCGGCGCTTACGTAATGATGCTGATAATGCCATTGCAAGTGATGGTCGAGTTAAAGGCCGTATCAAAGCAACTAATTCAACGGACGAAATAGGCGATCTATCCCGCAGTTTTTCTGAGATGTTAAACAGGCTTACGCAATATAATCGCTACCTTGAGACAATGGCGAGCAAACTATCACATGAATTGCGAACCCCGATTACCGTAGTACGTTCATCACTGGATAATCTGGAATTAAAGAATAACCCGTCAGACTCCCCGATTATCCTGAAACGTGCCCGTGAAGGTTTGAACCGGCTCAATAATATTTTAACCCGGATGAGTGAGGCGACCCGCCTGGAGCAAACCTTGCATAATGAAGAAAAAATTCCCTTTAAACTCGATGACGTTATTGGCTCGTGTATCGAGGGTTATTCAATTGCTAACCCCGAAATAACATTTGAATTTAATACAGATAATAAAGACTACCAAATTAATGGTGTGCCAGAATTTATAGCACAATTACTGGATAAGCTAATTAGTAATGCCATCGACTTCCATGAAAACAATACTGCTATTGTGACTTCAATAACGAAAACGGATGAATCAATTATTTTATCCGTTTGTAATATTGGGCCTTGTTTACCTGTCGCTATGCAGAGTAATTTATTTGAATCCATGGTTTCTGTTCGAGAAGGTGAATCAAGCGAAACACACCTGGGTTTGGGCTTGTATATTGTTCGACTGATTTCTCAATTTCATAATGCAGACGTTATCGCCTCTAATTTAGAAAATAACAATGGTGTGATTTTTGAAGTAATCATATTTCATCATAATTCATCGTTAAACAATCATTCTCCATAAACTATTTTGTCATTTTTATGTTGTTTAATAATCACAACAACATCAAGAAAACAATTTATTTTATATTTAATAACAGGAGAATTACCATGTTTAACAAACCAATCATAATAAGTCTTTTAATGGCATCAACACTAGTTACAGCTTGTGCCGGCAATAATATTAAACAACAAGACAATAATATTGATCCTCAAAAAACGGTTAAGAATAAAGCAGTGGCACAAAATAATGAAGTGGTTTTATCAGACTTCCCACTCGAATCAGTAACAAACTCGGACATAAAAGCCGACACTGCCGTCAATTTGGAAACTGATATACAACCATCTAAACAGCCAAAAATAAAAATCGTCAATTTCAAATTTGATGAGTTTGATTTAAACGATACCGACAAAGCAGTTATTAAACAACATGCTGAATTTCTAAAAGCTAATCCGAAATATCAATTAGCTATTAATGGTCATTCAGATTATCGAGGCCCCGAGATCTACAATGAAAAATTAAGCTTACGACGTGCCAACTCTGTTGCAACTTTGCTGATATCCTACGGAGCACCAGAGTCACAGTTGATTATAAACAGTTTTGGAGCAAGCAAACCTGTGGAAAATTACGATAACTGGTTTCAAAACCGTCGAGTTGAATTTGAATATTCAGAATTGTATATGGTAAGTAAGTAATAACAAACTAGGACGGTAGTTCACGTAAGTGAACTACCGCATCTACATACGGCAATACTTAATAAAATAAAACTCTCTGAAATTTATCTAAAATTTTTTTCTTAAATTTAACTTAAAATTTCATCATTTATATATTAAAATATTTTTCACAAATCACAGCAAACTCTAAAACTTCGTGCTACTCTTACATAAAATAATAATAATAATACTAGTCTGAAACATCAAATTTATAAAATAATTATGAAACTATATCTGACACGTCATGGTGAAGCTGCATCGTCTGAGACTGATTCTAAACGACCATTAAGTCAAAAAGGTTTTGAAGATATCCACCGCCTAGCTAAATATAATAAATCTACCGGCAATAAAGTTAGTTTTGTATTGCACAGTAAGAAGTTACGGGCACAACAAACGGCTGAGATTCTGGCTGCAGAAATGCTAGAGGGCCAACACATTGAATTTTGTGCTGATATCAACCCAAACGATCCACTTGAGCCGCTACTACAAGTAATAACTGAATTACACGAAGATACTTTAATCGTTGGACACTTGCCGTATATGGCGTACCTGGTAGCGCATTTAACTGATAAGCCAGAAAATATAAATCAAATTCAATTCACACCGGGCACTATGGTTTGCCTTGAATTACCCGAGAATCAGCATGGCCCCTGGAAGCTGGACACTGTTCTGCAACCAGAGAATATTAACTAAACGTAATCTATATTGTCACGGTATTTATAATAATACTCAAATTCATAGTTACGTTCTTCCAGCCAAAAGGTCCACTCTTTATCCTTTTTTTGCACAGGACATACCAGGTAAAATTTTCCCGGCTCCAGACTGATATTGCGAATAACCCGTTTCCACTGAATATTAAAACGTTGCTTTAATTCTTTGTTATTTAATTTATCATCATCAATATCAACCGTAAATTGATGTACACCCGGTTTAAATGCAATAGCTGAATAATCTTTATTCGAGATACGCTTATTATCGATATATTTAATTCTTACACTATTTTCATGGCAATCAGCAACGCCAATTAACGTCATCTGTTTTAAGGGTTTTTGATGGCCTTTTGAAATTGAATAAATTTTGATACTTTGCGAATCTGTAGCACAAGAACTTAGCAATACTGTGCCAAGAAATACTAAAATTAACGGTGCTAACACGAGTTTAGAAAATTGCATATTACATCCATTGTAAATTAGAAAAAGTGTAAAGTGAATAACTAAAATTTATAGCTAACACTATTATAGTTAATCATTAGTAAACATTTCCAGAGATACAACACTATCACAACTCTTCAAATTTCGAAATTAATTAAGTCTGTTTTCTTGAACTCAGTATTAAAATTAGATTAATTCCAAAAAATATCATGCCAATTGTTTCTCGAATGTTTCCCTGTACGATTAAACACGTGATTTTTTGTTGCGTTTATTTTTTTTAGTGTGATTGGCTAATTCAGTTTCGTCCGAATTTTTCGTCACAAATTTTTGGTATTTCTTATTCTGATCACGCCCTTGTTGATAGCCCGTTCCTTTAGGTTGATACGTTGGAATCAAATGTTTCTTTCCATTGCCAATTAAATCTTCACGTCCCATGTCTTTTAATGCCTGCCGTAATAACGGCCAATTATTCGCATCGTGATAACGTAAAAATGCTTTGTGCAAACGCCGGATTTTCAATTTTTTAACGGTTGTAACATTCTCACTATCATAACTTACTTTTCGCAAGGTATTTTTACCACTGTGGTACATCGCCGTTGCGGTCGCCATGGGTGACGGTAAAAATGTTTGCACTTGATCAGCGCGAAAACCATTTGATTTTAACCATAGCGCTAAATTTAACATGTCTTCATTTGTAGTGCCCGGGTGCGCCGCAATAAAATACGGAATCAAATATTGCTCTTTACCGGCTTTTTTAGAATATTTGTCAAACAAAATTTTAAACCGCTCATAGGTTCCAATACCGGGTTTCATCATTTTTGATAACGGGCTGCTCTCGGTATGTTCGGGTGCAATTTTAAGATAACCACCAACGTGGTGACTCACCAACTCTTCAACATACTCAGGAGATTCAACGGCTAAATCATATCGAACCCCCGAACCAATTAATATTTTTTTGATTCCTGGAAGTTTTCTAGCACGTTTATAAATTTTAATTAAATCAGAATGATCGGTAATCAGATTTTTACAAATAGACGGATAGACACAACTTAATAATCGGCATGCAGATTCAATTTTTTTGCTTTTACAATGCAGGCGATACATATTGGCTGTTGGGCCGCCCAAATCGGATATCACGCCGGTAAAGCCCGGCACTGTATCACGAATGTTTTCAACTTCTTTAATTATTGAATCTTCAGATCGATTTTGAATAACACGACCTTCATGCTCGGTAATAGAACAAAAAGTACAGCCTCCAAAGCAACCGCGCATAATGGTTACTGAAAAACGAATCATCTCATAGGCAGGAATTTTTTTATTGCCATAAGTTTTATGTGGCACCCGGTTATAGGGCAATTCATAAACGCGATCCATTTCTTTGGTGGTTAACGGTAGTGGTGGCGGGTTTAACCAAACATCGCGATCGCCATGACGTTGTACTAAAGGTCGAGCATTCCCGGGGTTGGTTTCAAGATGCAAAATTCGGGAAGTGTGAGCATATAGAACCGGATCTTTACTTACTTGTTTATAATTGGGTAAGCGAATATAACTGTCTTTATCACGTTTCACTTTTAAAATATGCGGTTGAAACTTAATTAATTTTTGACCCTCATCAAATTTCAAATCTTGTGATTCATTAACATCGGTATTGTTTTTATTAGGTGACTGTGAATAAGGGTCGATATTTTTATCGATCGTCCCCGGAGTATCGATATACGTTGAATCAATTTCAACCCAACCTTCAGGTGATGAACTGCGCACAATCGCAGTACCGCGAATATTGCTAATGTCTTTGACATCTTCTTTTGCTGCCAGTCGATGCGCTATTTCAACAATCTGCCGTTCACCATTGCCATAAACCAGAATATCAGCCTTGGCATCAACAATAATGGAACGCCGAACCTTATCCGACCAATAATCGTAATGTGCAATACGGCGTAGCGATGCTTCGATACCGCCAATAATAATAGGCACACCTTTATAGGCTTCACGTGATCGTTGTGCATAAACAACCACCGAATGATCCGGTCTTTTACCCCCTTCAGAATCTGCGGTATAAGCATCATCCGAACGAATCTTTCTATCGGCAGTATAACGATTCACCATCGAATCCATATTACCGGCAGTAATTCCAAAAAATAAATTGGGCTTACCCAATTTTTGAAAATCGTCAACACTGCGCCAATCGGGTTGCGAAATAATTCCAACTCGAAATCCTTGAGCCTCAAGTAATCGCCCAATTAAAGCCATGCCAAAACTAGGATGATCCACATAGGCATCCCCGGTTACTAATATAATGTCACAACTGTCCCAGTCGAGATCATCCATTTCTGCACGCGACATAGGCAATACCGGCGCGATCCCAAATCGCTTAGCCCAATATTGTCGATACGAAAAAAGATTTTCAGCGGTTTCCATTAGAATAATATAGTTGAGATAGACACAGGTAGAT
>JBGMRJ010000108.1:4082-8941 GCA_048061315.1 Gammaproteobacteria bacterium | reverse complement strand
GTTATTGGCAAAAAGTCTTAACATCAATACTCACGTCTAAACACCGCCCAACCAAAAAATTAGCCTTATCATTCTTATAGAACAATGGGCTAGTGCCAGTTTGCACCTCGTGATGCGGGCAGGCAACGACACCTCCAGTATCACAATCAACCACCACAAAACCATTTTGCACTTTATTGGGTTTTGGGTTTTCCTTTTCTGGTGATGTTGCGTCCGGTGTTAGAACAGTGTCAGACTTCAGCTTAGGCTTTTCGACTGTCTCATCAGTGTTAATTTTGACTGTTGCCTTTGTACCTTTTAACTCCTTAAACAGGGACTGATTTTCTTTTTCATCCTGCCGAATTTCAGTCTCTTCCTGCTGTTTTGCCATTTGTTTATTCGCAAGATCCACCATTATTTGAGCTTGATCACCCGTAGCGGACGTTATTTTTTCTTGTAGTTCTGTATCGTTCTCAAATAGAAATTCCATAATCGTTGCGCGCATTGAATAATAAAACAGTGAGCCCATAACGATAAGTAATACTGTTACAAAGAGAAATATTATTAGTTTTTTGCCTTTTTGCATTTATGTGACGTCAGTATATGTAGTTTTCGATTGATTCGATATGTTACCGTAATGTTACTGAAAATTGAATACTATTATAACAAATTCAATTTTAAAAAATATTCCCCAGCTATGTTTAAATAGTAGAAAACTAATATTAATTGAATATTAAATTTACAACTAAATCGTAAGTTTTACGATCCAGATAATTCAGAAGTAATTACTCACTATAGGATTCATCAAGTTCAATTTAACATTACGTTTATGTGAACTGCTCTGCATTGAATTTCTGCCAAAATGACTTATAAAATAATGAAGACCATTAATGTTCAACTATTAGAAAAATGATTCTGCTTTTATGCAGATACAAAACTGCAGGTATCCATTATGAAAACAAACAAATCGTCAACATTAAATGAAGAATTCAATAACGACAATAAAACCTCCTCACACGACACCAAAAAACAAAGCCGATTAGCCAACCGTAAACGAATTGAAGACTATTTAGCAGAAAAAAAACTGCGAGAATATATTAATGATCTTGATTTTGGATATTAATATCCCGATAGTATATAACAAGTAACTATCGGGATAATTAATCTGAAAACTACTTAACGTTTGCGTTTATTGCATCGATAACGGCATCACTTGATGTCGCATCAACTGACAATAGTAAACCTTCTTTTTCATAAAAACCTGTTAATGGTGCAGTTTTTTCATTATAGGTTTCTAAACGGTGGCTAATAGCTTCTTCTGTTTCATCATCACGTTGAATAACCGGACTACCACATTTATCACAAATGCCTTCAACTTTAGGCGGGTTACTTTTTACATTGTAAATTTCCTGACAATCTGAGTTATTACAAGTACGACGTGTTGTTAAACGATCTAAAATAACGTCTCGAGGTACTTCAATACTAACGGCTTTATCTAAAGTAACACCAATCTTTGCTAAAAGTGTTTTTAGTTCTTCTGCTTGAGGAATTGTGCGTGGAAAACCATCGAGTAGAAACCCTTTTTCACAATCAGGTTCTTGTAATCGGGCTTCCATAATATCCATGATTAATTCATCAGGAACCAAATCACCGCGAGTCATAAAATCTTGAGCTTTTTTACCTAACTCGCTTCCGGCTGCAACTGCACCACGTAAAATATCACCCGTTGAAATTTGAACTGCACCGGTAGTTTTGGTTAAAATTTTTGCAACAGTTCCCTTGCCTGCGCCAGGCGCTCCTAATAAAATCAATTTCATGTTTTATATCTCTCTAGTTAGTGACTTTACACCTACTCACTTATACTCAGTGACCGGGGTGAAAATCGATTAATGTTATTAATTACCCGCTAGCTTAAAAAACAGTAACTAAACCTGTTTTTTTCGGTCAAATGCCTGTTTCAGATTAGCGTATTTGTGATGCGCCTTTAAATTGTCATATCACTGGAATGGGCGCACCTTACCAGAAAATGGACTTAATTGGGGTAAAAAGTGCTATTTGTCTGGAAAATTTAACTAGATTCAGCTGTAAATTATCGCATAATTTACCATAATCAACAGCAGTTTTGTGGAAATTAAGCGCTATTGCTTTTGAGTTTAATATTGAGCTGAAACTAAAGGAAATTAACACTACAGCCGCTAATCAAACCTATATAACAAATAGTCATCCTGTTTAACGCTATAATATTTTAGGTGTAATTATGTTTAGCTGGAATAATTCGTCTCTCGCAAAAAAACTCCTTCTCGTTCTCGGAATTCCAATGTTGGTATTCACGGCAACCATATTTCTGGGCCTCGCAACAACTAGCAATATATCGAACGACTTAAAAGAACTCAGTAATACAGAAATGGATCATGCAAGCTTAAGTAAATCGGTTGATGAAATTAACCAATCAATTCATGAATTAACTATCGATTATTTAGTGCTAACCGGTATGGCAATCACCATGCTTGTTTTATTAACACTCTCAATCCGTAAATTATTACAACGAATTAATCGTTTAACATCCACCTTAAGCCTCGTGAGTAACACAAAAGATTTAACCGTACGCATGCACGACAATAATCATGATGAGCTTGGTAAGGCTTCGAATGAGTTCAACCAGCTAATGCAATCAATGGAGAAGGTGTTAAAAAATATTTCCAAAAGTTTTGTTACAATGGCAACTGACACCAATGAAATGGCATCATTATCTGAATCTACCAGCAACGGCATGCAATCGCAGCAAAGTAAGATTGAACAGGTTGCTACTGCAATGAACGAAATGAGCAGCACGGTGCAGGAAGTAACGCGCAATACCGCCAGCGCAGCGGAGTCTGCAACCAATACCAATACAGAAGCCGACAAAACCCAAAAAATCATGACTCAGACAATGAGTAGTATTAACAATCTTTCCAGTGAAGTTGAACGTGCTGCCAATGTCATTCAAAACCTGGAAGTTGAAAGTGAAAATATTGGATCAATTCTCGATACGATTCGCGGTATTGCAGATCAAACAAACCTACTCGCTTTAAATGCGGCCATCGAAGCTGCCCGGGCAGGTGAACAAGGCCGTGGTTTTGCAGTTGTAGCCGATGAAGTTCGCACCTTGGCACAGCGGACTCAGGAATCCACCCAGGAAATTCAATCCTTAATTGAAAAATTTCAGGCCGGTGCCAAAGATGCTGGACAAGTAATGATGTCGGGTAAATCACTTGCTGAAGAAAGTGTTAATCAAGCATCACAAGCAAGTGATTCTCTGCAAAATATTACATCGATGGTCGCATCTATTAGTGACATGAGTACTCAAATAGCAACGGCATCAGAACAACAAACGGCTGTCGCAGAAGAAATTAATAAAAACATTGTGTCGATTAGTGAAAAAGCAATAGACACTACTGAAAGTTCTTTAAAAACTGCAACCGCAAGTGAAAGCATTGCCAATTTATCTGCAAACTTACAAGCAACTGTACAAGTTTTTAAAGTTAGTGGTGATGAATAATTAGATTTTCAAAATGCCTTCTCTGCTCACCTGGCCTGGAAGAGTCAGTTACGTGGATTTTTAGATGGTCGTTTAAAAGAAAATGGCGAGCTGCAAAAAGCAGAACAAGAATATGGGAAAGTTGTAGCATTATCTAAAAAAATAATGAGTTTACTTACAGCTGTAAAACAACAAATTTAATTAACACCCAGTTTAGATTTAATTTTTTTAACGTTTAAATTTTTAATCAACGTTACAACATTTGGATATATTTTTGCATGATATCCAAAACCACCATTGCGCATTTCATCAATCGCTTTTTCTTTTGACCAATTATTAAAAATAACACGATACGAAGCGATAACAGCACCGGTTCTATCCGAGCCATGCCAGCAATGAACTAATATCGGGCCTTTACGATTTTTAATTATTTTTAATGCTGCAGTAATTTGTGCTTCGGTAATTGAACCCGCGTCCATCTTAATACGATGTAATTTTAGTTTGGTTTTACTGGCTTCATCATCATCCGAATGGTATTTACGCAAATTAAGCACTTCTTTTAGACCAAAACGCTCAAGCTCAATAAAACTTTTAGTGTCGGGTTGCTCTGAACGAAATACACCTTTATCAACCTGGTATAGATTGTCGAGCGATATTCCGATAACCGGTGCAGACCAATCGGATGGACGTAAACGTGGCTCAGCAAATGCGACTGAATTGCAGAATAATAATACAATTAATAAATATTTATATTTTTTCACTCGAAAGATTCCTGATACAAAATTACTGCAAATTTTAGTGACTATAATTATTTTGTAGCTAGATAATAACCTGAAAAAAATAATTAACTGTGTTGCAGTTACCCTTCTAGCAAATTCAATTTTAACATTATAATTTTTTTTATTATATATAATAATATTACATAGACTATTAATTAACCCAATTCTGATAACACCTTATCAATCATGGATTCAGCTTGTTGACCATAACCACCACCAAATAAATTTAGATGATTTAATATATGATAAATATTATAAAAGGTTTTGCGTATAGAATAACCTGAGTCTAAAGGAAAATGTTCATTGTAGGCACGATAAAAATTTTCTGAAAAACCACCAAATAACTCGGTCATCGCTATGTCAGTTTCCCGATCACCATAATAGATTGCCGGGTCAAATATCACTGGCATAGCAGTATCGAGAACAGCCATATTACCCGACCATAAATCACCGTGCAGTAGTGATGCATCAGGGTTGCCATCTGGAAATAAACCCGACATTTTTTCCATTAATTTATCGCCTTTTTTTTGCAATGAGCCACGATATGAATTTTGCCCCGCCAACTCTAACTGAAAGCCCAGGCG
>JBGMRJ010000108.1:2241-3982 GCA_048061315.1 Gammaproteobacteria bacterium | reverse complement strand
TTAGCCCCTGAAATTCTGCCTCAAACATAGCCACTAATTGAGCATCATTTAGTTTCACAAAATAACTGCCGTGCCCGGCCTGAATCTTATAAGCCTGATTAATGCAACCACCTGAAACAACGCTTCTTGTGCCAAGCGTAACGTCGCTATTAGTGGCATCCGAAATAGCGTGTCCAATTAATTGCCACATTTCACTCATCTGACTCAAAACTCCTGGATAATCTTAATTGTAAATGTTTGTTCTTGTGTGTTTTATAACTCGGCTGCATACTAGAGCGCAAACCTATTTTGGAGCAATCATATGGCAAAAGTACACAGCGAAATTACGGACGATCTGGCCGACTGGATCGCATCACAAGAAATGTATTTCGTTGCGTCTGCACCTTTGAGTGATTCCGGGCATGTTAATGTTTCACCGCGTGGTGTACACAGTTTGCGTATTCTGGATCCACATCAAGTACTGCTGTTGGATCTCACCGGCAGTGGTAATGAAACTGCGGCTCATGTTACTGAGAATTCCAGATTAACTGTGATGTTTTGCGCTTTCAGTGGTAAGCCAAAAATACTCCGATTATACGGTAATGCCAAAGCCATCTTACCCGGCCATAAAAAGTGGGATCGATTACGTGCTGAATTTCCGGATTCCATACCAGCAGTGCGGCAGTTATTTTTACTCGATGTTACTCGAGTTCAAACCTCGTGTGGTTTTGGTGTGCCGCTAATGGACTTTGTAGCCCAGCGTGACATTTTGACAGAGTGGTCGGCTAAACGAGATGAACCGGAATTAATAGAATACCGTCAAAATAAAAACGCTGAAAGTATCGATGGATTAACCATTCCGGTAAATTCAAGTCAATAATTCACTTTTTTTGATTTTTTTACGTTTGAGATAAAGAAATTGTATAAGTAATGTCTAATGATGGTTAAAATTTGTACAGATAATACCGAGAATTTAACACCTAACATATGAGTAACAATTTACGCAAGAGCAAAAATACAATTATTTTAAATTTTATTCACAGTTAAAAATGCTTAACTGCTGAGCATTTTAAATTTTCTAATAAAACCTAATTTAACACTTTGCGCTTATAAAAATAGTATAAGTTAATGAAAAATAAAGCATTATCAGTACTGGTGAAAAAGTAGACGATTTAATAAAACTGTAATATCTATGCGGCCTAGAGTCTATTTACCACAAACTATCCACAAAGTTATCCACAAAATCTGTGGATAACCTTGATGAATTCTGGTGTTTGATTAGCACAGTTTTACTATGTTAATAGAATATGATTATATAAAAAACTTATGACTTCGCAATTCATTAAAATCTCTCAACTAAATCACCCATGACGCAAAAGAATCAGCTATTTCAAGTCGCAGTTGCGTCACCTTTACGTCGCGCTTTTGATTATCTTGAGCCCGGTTCCGAGAGTCATAGTGATTCAGGGATGCATTTTAATTTTGATTCCGACCGGGACTACCAAACAATCATGCCCGGTATGCGGGTGATGGTTCCTTTCCGTGGCAAGCTGGTGGTAGGAATAGTACTGCAACAAATCGATAGCTCAACTGTACCCGGAAACAAATTACGTGTTATTGAGTCCATACTGGATAACGAGCCATTATTAAATAAGCCTGATTTAACATTATTACAGTGGGCCAGCCTCTATTATCAACACCCGATTGGCGAAGTAATGCAAGCCGCCATACCGGCCTTGATGCGCCAGGGTAAAGCAGCTCA
>JBGMRJ010000108.1:0-2141 GCA_048061315.1 Gammaproteobacteria bacterium | reverse complement strand
CCGCAGCAACAAAAATCAGCCGATAATATAACTCAATCGAATAACCATACTTTAAATGCTGCGCAACAAAATGCAGTTGATACGATACACACAGCAATACAACAAGCACATTACCATGCATTTCTACTTCATGGTGTTACTGGCAGTGGCAAGACCGAGGTCTATTTACAGGCCACTCAAGCATGCCTGATTAAAAATCAGCAAGTGCTAATACTGGTTCCTGAGATTGGACTAACACCACAACTATTCAGTCGATTTCAGCAACGTCTGACTGCCCACGTGGTTACCTCGCACTCCGGTTTAAATGATGCCGAACGGCTAGCAGCATGGCTCGCTTTTCGTGATGGTAGTGCTGACATATTAATCGGAACTCGATCAGCGGTATTTACCCCGATGAAAAATCCCGGGCTTATCATCATCGATGAGGAGCACGACCTGTCATTAAAACAGCAGGATGGCTTTCGCTATTCTGCTCGCGATATTGCCATTGTTCGTGCTCGTAACCTGAATATCCCGATAATATTAGGCTCAGCGACACCCTCATTAGAAAGCTTATATAACGTTCAGCAACAACGATTCACCCTGCTCGATTTACCGGAACGAGCCGGTAATGCCACACCACCTAAAATCAACATACTTGATGTGCGCCATTTACCAATGAAACAAAGCTTATCATCGCTATTATTGGAACGCATGCGTTGGCATCTCGAGCAAGGCAAACAAGTTATTTTGTTTTTAAACCGCCGCGGTTATTCACCCACCTTGATGTGCCATGATTGTGGTTGGTGTGCAGATTGTTTGCGGTGCGATAAACACATGACCATCCATCTAAGTGCAAATCGCTTACGGTGCCACCATTGTGGCTCCGAGCGACCCATTGAAACAACCTGTCCAAGTTGTGATAGTAGCAATCTGTTAAACATTGGCCATGGTACACAACGTATCGAAGAAGCACTGGAAACCTATTTTCCCGACTACAGTATCATACGAATTGATCGCGACAACACCCGGCGTAAAGGTTCGCTAGACAAAATTTTTAACGACATTCATCAAGGCAAACACCAAATATTACTGGGCACTCAAATTATTGCCAAAGGTCATCACTTCCCGAATGTGACCCTGGTTGGAATTATTGATATCGATCAGGGATTATTCAGCGCCGACTTCCGTGCCAGTGAACGCATGGCGCAACTAATATTGCAAGTCTCCGGTCGTGCTGGCAGAGAAGATACGCCCGGTGAAGTGGCCATACAAACACATCACCCTGAACATACTTTACTCCAGGCATTAATAAAAAAAGGTTACGGTGAGTTTGCTAAAGAGTTATTACACGAACGATATGAAACTCAATTTCCTCCATTCACACATTTGGTGTTAATTCGTGCAGAAGCAACCAATCAAAACTCACCACAACAATTTTTATTCGATACAAAACAAATCGTGTCACAATTAAACAATACCATTGAATGTTATGGCCCCTTCCCGGCACCGATGGAACGGCGTGCGGGTAAATATCGCTCACAATTAATTCTATTGGCTAACGACAGAAAAACCTTACACCAGTGTTTAACACCATTGGTGCAACAACTCGAAACTAAAAAAAATAATAACATTCGCTGGAGTGTCGACGTTGATCCAATGGAAATGTTTTAAATTTGGTTTAAAATCGATAATACCGCTAAACAAAATCGATTAAACATTCCACATTTTTTCCCCTGAATTAAAAATAATGGAATTACTAGTAATAACCCTAATTGACTGCTTAGTGATAGAGCCGTAGCATGCACTTATTAACACAAATAATTATTTATTAAATTACTAGAAATAATTTCTCCCCCCTCAATTGATAAATAGTTACAGACAACTAAGTTAGCTTAATTACTACTCTCAACGACTGGCACGTTAAACATAACTTAGCATTGCTTACGGAAAAGCGCAGGAATGATCGAATGATTGTTAAACAAATTAAATCAACATGGGGGTTCATTATGGAATCAATATCACTATCGACATTATTACGATACGCTTTATTAGCGATTATTGTTTTTGTGTTTGCATTAACAATGGTTTAAATAATTTATTAAGCTTAAGTTATTAACACAAATAAAAAGCAGTGTTTTATTTCAAACACTGCTTTTTTT
>JBGMRJ010000107.1:2557-9068 GCA_048061315.1 Gammaproteobacteria bacterium | reverse complement strand
TATGGCGGAGAGGGAGGGATTCGAACCCTCGGAACTCGTGAGAGTTCACTTGATTTCGAATCAAGCACATTCGGCCTCTCTGTCACCTCTCCAGATTTATCCCTTTTACCAAATACATATTCAACAAATAAGCATTAAACCGATAAAATCGACTATACTGAACTGCCGATATTAATTGTATATTTAAACAGATTCTAAATCATATTGAAATATAAGGAATTTTTCATTTTATATTAGTTGGATCACAATTGTAATGGTATAATAAGCAAATGTTAATAAACTAATTTTCTAATTTTTTAATGTCAATTAGTTTGAAATGTGATGTGTATCACACTTCAGGATACGATTTACCGTCCGATATTTGATTATCGGCAAAGGTTAAGTCACTATATGAAATTTCGAGTAATCATCAGTTTTCTTGCAAGTTTAAGCATTCTCGTTGGAATCTTAAATGCCTGCACCCCTAACCACACTATTCTTGAACAAGTTCAAAATAGCGGTGAATTGCGTGTCCTTACTCGCAATGCCCCAACCAGCTATTATGATGCCCCAAATGGACCTACCGGCCTGGAGTACGATCTTACCAAGCGATTTGCTGAATATCTTGGCGTTAAATTAAAACTTTACACTCCTGACAGTTTAAACGACATCTTAAATGATATTTCAAATGGCCGCGCTCATATTGCAGCTGCTGGCTTAACAATAACAAAAGAACGCAAAAAATACGTTAAGTTTACAGTACCTTATCAGTACATAACACAACAACTGATTTATAAATCAGGAAATACCAAACCAAAAAATATTTTTGATGCTAAAGGCCATCTTGAAGTTATTGCCAATAGTAGTCATGTAGAACGATTAAAAATATTAAAAGCAAAAAACCCGGATTTAAACTGGTATGAAAGCAAAGATGAAGATGGATTAGAATTAATGCATCTTGTTGCAGAAGAATTAATTGATTATACAATCGGTGATTCAAATGAAATTGCACTTAATATGCGCTTTTATCCTACCATCCGCGTTGCTTTTAATGTATCAAAACCTCAACCATTAGCATGGGCTTTCCCGAATTCATCTGACACGTCACTTTTTGATGAAGCCAACAAATTCATACTGAAGCTGCAAAAAACGGGTGAACTAGCCAGTATTATCAGACGTAATTATGGTCATGTTGATAACTATGATTATACCGGTACTAAAACATTTCTACGACATGTCACAAAAAGATTACCACGCTACAAAAACTTATTTGAATCAGCTGCAATCAAAACTAATCTGGATTGGAGACTTTTAGCCGCGGTTGCCTACCAGGAATCCCACTGGAACCAACACGCAGTATCGCCTACCGGTGTCCGGGGCTTAATGATGTTAACCAGAGTAACGGCTAAACATCTCGGGGTTCAAAAACGAACGGATCCAGTTCAATCGATTGATGGTGGTGCCCGCTATATTAGAAAACTACTCGATAAAATCCCCACAGATATTAAGGAACCAGATCGAACCTGGATGGCTCTGGCCTCGTATAATGTTGGTTACGGACATGTACGGGATGCTCAAATAATTACTCGCAAACGTGGCGGTAATCCAAATAAATGGATTGATGTAAAAGAAAATCTGCCTCTGTTACGTAAGCGCCGCTGGTATAAAAAAACCCGTTATGGTTATGCACGCGGTACTGAACCAGTACACTATGTAGAAAATATTCGCAGTTACTATGACATTCTTGCTTGGCATCAGGAAACCCAAATAGTCCAAAAAGTTGATCCAACTAAACTGGCGATCGTCTCTCCCGTGTTATAAGCTTATAACAACTATACAAATTGTAATTATAAATACTTATAATATATGTGCAAATTACTGTTTGCAGATATAAATTACTGAATTAAAACAGCTGCATGAAAACACTGATACCTTGGGCAAAATCATACCAGACACGATTTTTATTCGGAATCATCGCCATTATTCTTCCACTTTTTACTGTATCGATTTTAGGTTTACTATTTTTTCTTGGTACTTTAAATGCCACAAAAGATACAGTTGATGAAATTATTGCCGGTGGAGTCCCCATTACGGAATTATCGACAAATTTACAAACACTACCGTTACTATTATCAAAAATAAATCAAAGCCCTGATAAAAAATCAATCCATCAAAAAGACAATCTGATTATCACGATTGATACTATGTTTAACGATATTTTATCGTCAACAACCCAATCAGAAGTAGCACAGAACATTTTATTTGGAATCCAGAAAGAATGGATTACAATTAAAAATAATTTAAATCAAAGTAACTTATCAAACTTAACTGAATTAAATATTATATCTCGAAACATTATTGGCATAACAGAAAAACTGGGATTATTTCAACACCGACTTCATACAGAGTTACGCACTGATGTTTTTAAAGGCTTTAAATCTAAAAACGAAATACTGTTCCTAATTACCATGATTTCCATATTTGGTGTGTTACTAGCAGTTACAGTATCAATCGGTTTAAACAGAACTGTTTTAAAGCCAATTAAAAATATTTTAAATGTTATTAACCAATTAGGTTTAGGTGAAACTTCTACAAGAATTGAATCAAGTTCAGGAGATGATCTAGGCGAAGTAACTACTACAATTAACCAGCTTGCTGAAAAGCTTGAGAACACCGATATACATATTAAAAACCAATCAGCATACGATAACTTAACAGGTTTAATTAATCGACGTGAATTTGGTTTTCGTTTGAATAGTGAAATTGAACGAGCTCGACGCTATTCTCAAACATTTGCACTATTAATGCTCGATCTTAATAATTTTAAATCCGTTAACAAAAATTACGGCCATTTAGCAGGTGATGAAACTATTCGTGTAACTGGAACAACACTGAGTAAAGAAATACGCCCAATGGATACAGTAGCACGATATAATGATGATAAGTTTATAATCATTATGCCCGATATTAGCATTGATCATGCACTCGCATCGGCTGCCCGAATAAAATCAATCATAGCAAATCAAACAATTTTTGTACGTGAGAATGAAAAAGTTCGTGTCACTATGAATGTTGGGGTCGCGATATATCCTGACGATAGCGATAACGCCGAATCCTTATTACAAATTGTTCAGGAAGACCTGGAAAAAGAAAATGTCAGGCAAGCTAAAATAGTAATTGATAAACTTCATGAAATTGAAGCTGAAGACTTTAATCCTAATGATACCTTCGATCGTGAAATCAATACCTGATTTTCAGAAAATCTATTAGACTCACTTATAATAATGCTAAAATCATTACCTTTTACTAGCGGTTTTTCTACGCCTTGATTTAAAAAAATCGCGTAGTAATTCAGCTGATTCATTTTGTAAGAGTCCATTTTCAATATCAACTTTATGATTTAATTCAGCGCTATTCAATATTGAAAAAACACTACCTGCTGCTCCAGCTCGGGGATCACTTGTAGCGTATATTACTTTTTTGACTCTGGAATGAATAATCGCTCCAGCACACATGACACAAGGCTCTAAAGTAACATAGAGTGTAGTATCGACTAATCGATAGTTTTGAATTTTTTCAGCTGCTGAGCGTAATGCCATAATTTCGGCATGGGCGGTAGGATCATTATTTTTGATAGGTCTATTCCAACCTTCTCCAATAATTTTATTTTCCTTTATTAAAACGGCACCAACGGGAACTTCACCTTGTTGTTGCGCTTTTAAAGCCAGATTATATGCATGGCGCATCCAGGCTAAATCATCGGTAGTTTCTGGATTTTTTTTATGTCCACTAACTGGATTACTATCCATCAGAGTAACTTTATTTATTCCCACTCAATTGTGGCAGGAGGTTTGCCGGAAATATCATACGTTACACGGGATATTCCGTCTATTTCGTTTATAATTCTATTGGATACCAATTCTAAAAACTCATACGGTAAATGAGCCCAACGAGCTGTCATAAAATCAATCGTTTCTACAGCTCGGAGTGCAATCACATAATCATAGCGTCGACCATCACCCATAACACCAACGGATTTAACGGGTAAAAATACCGCAAATGCCTGACTGACCTTATCGTATAAATCGTGGTTACGTAATTCAGATATAAATATATCATCAGCTCGTCTTAATAAGTCTGCATATTCTTTTTTTACTTCACCCAGAATTCGAACCCCTAAGCCGGGTCCAGGAAAAGGATGACGGTAAACCATATCATAAGGCAATCCTAATTCGACACCCAGTTTGCGGACTTCATCTTTAAATAACTCGCGCAAGGGTTCAACTAAGCCAAGCTTCATGTGTTCTGGTAAACCACCAACATTATGATGTGATTTAATCACATGCGCTTTACCCGATTTAGCACCTGCAGATTCAATAACATCAGGATATATTGTTCCTTGCGCCAGCCAATTAACATTATTTAATTTACTGGATTCTTCTTCAAAAATTTCAATAAATAAATTACCAATGATTTTTCGTTTCTTCTCGGGGTCAGTGACGCCTTTAAGTGCATCCAGAAAACGACTTTCAGCATCTACACGAATCACACGTACACCCATATGCGCGGCAAACATCGACATAACCTGATCGCCTTCGTGTAAACGAAGTAATCCATTATCAACAAATACACAGGTTAATTTTTTTGCTATGGCTTTATGAAGGATGGCTGCGACAACTGAGGAATCGACACCACCTGATAAACCTAATAATACCTCTTCATCGGAAACTTTTTCTCTAATAGTAGTAATACTATCGCCAATAATATTTTTTGATGTCCACAGTTCTTTACAATCACAAATTTCGTTCACAAAGCGTTGTAAAATTCGCCCACCTTGTCGAGTGTGTGTTACCTCGGGGTGAAATTGAAGGCCATAAAATTTCTTTTCTTCATTCGCCATTCCAGCCATCGGTGCATTATCGGTACTTGAAATAACTTTAAAACCGTCAGGTAGCCTTTCAACCCGATCACCGTGACTCATCCAGACATCCAGTAAACCGAAACCTTCATCATTAGTATGGTCTTCTATATCGCGCAACAAATCAGAATGTCCACGTGCTCTAACTTGTGCATAGCCAAATTCACGAGAATTTGATGCTGCAACTTCACCACCAAGTTGCGCAGCCATAGTTTGCATACCATAACAAATCCCAAAAACCGGTACACCGAGTTCAAAAACTTTATGTGATGCTCTTGGTGTTTCATCTGACGTTACAGACTCTGGTCCACCTGATAAAATAATCCCTTTTGGTGAAAACTTTAATAACTCGGCATCCGTCATTTCATAGGAATGAATTTCACAGTAGACACCGCACTCACGAACACGTCTGGCAATTAATTGCGTATATTGCGAACCGAAATCTAAAATTAAAATTCTATCGAGATGAATATTTGGCGAAACAGATTTTTGCTTGGTCAATTGAAGTTCCAGTAATTTAGTGGTGACATCATAGAGGAATTACACCCTGTAGTTGGGTGCTTCTTTGGTTATACTAACATCATGAACATGGCTCTCACGAACGCCTGCATTCGTAATTCGAACAAATTCAGGTTTAGTACACATATCGTCAATAGAAGCACAACCAGTGTAACCCATGCTAGCGCGTAAACCACCCAGCAATTGATTGATGACCGAGCTAATGGGTCCTTTAAAAGGTATCCGACCTTCTATTCCTTCAGGCACTAATTTATCCGTATCGCTACTTTCCTGGAAATAGCGATCACTGGAGCCATTTTTATTTGCCATTGCGCCAATGGAACCCATACCACGATACGATTTATACGATCTGCCCTGATATAACTCGACTTCACCGGGCGCTTCTTCAGTACCCGCTAACATACTGCCAACCATAATACAGCTTGCTCCGGCTACTATTGCTTTTGCCATATCACCGGAATAACGTATACCACCATCACCGATAACCGGGATACCCGATCCCTTTAACGCCTCGGCTACATTTGCTATCGCCGTTATCTGTGGTACTCCCACACCGGCAACTATTCTGGTGGTACAAATTGAGCCTGGACCAATACCGACTTTAACGGCATCAGCACCCGCATCACGTAATGCAATGGCAGCACTAGCAGTAGCAATATTTCCACCAATCACCTGAACATCTGGAAAATGTTTCTTAACCCAGCTTACACGGTCTATTACTCCCTGAGAGTGACCATGAGCAGTGTCAACTACGATAATATCAACACCAGCTTCAACTAATGCAGTAACACGCTCATCAGTACCTACACCGACACCAACCGCAGCACCTACCCGTAGTTGTGCTAATTCATCCTTACACGCATTAGGAAACTCTGATGCTTTTTGAATATCTTTAACTGTAACTAATCCACGTAATTTAAATTCATCATTAATAACCAAGACCTTTTCGATCCGATTTTCATGTAATAATTTACGGATTTCACCTCTACTGGCTCCCTCTTTTACTGTAATTAACTGATCTTTGGGAATCATTATATTTTTAACCGGTTCATCCAGGCGGAGCTCAAAACGCAAATCTCTACTGGTAACAATACC
>JBGMRJ010000107.1:0-2457 GCA_048061315.1 Gammaproteobacteria bacterium | reverse complement strand
TAACCGGTTCATCCAGGCGGAGCTCAAAACGCAAATCTCTACTGGTAACAATACCAAGCAAATCTTCACCCTCTACCACGGGAACCCCGGATATATTGTGTTTGTGGGTCAATTCAACAACATCACGGATAGTAGTATTAGGAGTTACTGTTATAGGATCTTTGATAACCCCACTTTCAAATTTCTTAACTTTACGAATCTCTTTAGCCTGTTGTTCAATTGTCATATTTTTGTGAATTATGCCAATTCCACCCTCCTGGGCCAGGGAAATTGCCAATCGAGACTCGGTGACAGTGTCCATAGCAGCCGATAATATCGGTATATTTAAGGTTATTGCTTTAGTGAGCTTCGTTGTTAAGCTGACATCTTTGGGCAGAACAGTCGAATGGGCAGGTAATAATAAAACATCATCAAAAGTAAGGGCATCTTCAACAATTCGTAGCATTCTATAAGATCCTTCGAGGTTAAACAGTCAATTATAATATCTATTACAGCCAGCGACAATGGCGTATTGAGCGGATTAATGAGCAAATTAAGTAAATTAAATGATTGCTAATTTTTAACCGTAATGCGCATAATAGCAAAAGGAGTCAATCATATAGTATGGTTGAAAAGGATTCATAAGCATGCTTAGCGATATATACCTGACTATTCAGAGATATCAACCTGGTTATGCACACTGAACCACCGGATTTACATAAAAATATAAATAGTTGTTTTTGGAGGAAAAAATGAAAAAATTAGTTTTATTGGTAGCAGCAATTGCATTAACGCTCAGTGCATGTGGCTCATCACCGGATTCTGCATCAAGTAATGCCGAGCAAGCAACTGCGGCAATCACCGCTGCTCAAACTGCAAATTCTCGTGCAAAAAAGGTAAATTATGAATGGCGTGATACTGGTAAGATTATCAAAAAAGCCCAAAAAGCGCTTAAAGAAGAAAGTTTCGATATGGCAGTTAAGCTTGCAAATAAAGCCAAGCATCAGGCTGAAAATGCTTATAAACAATATCTGGAACAAAGAGATGCTAAACCGAATCTAGGTTAATAGTATTCGAGTTACAACTAAAAGGTCGGTTTACCGGCCTTTTTTTTTGCTTACAACTATACTAGACATTAATTAAAATTTTTAAGATATTTCATGGCAACTAAATTTAAAGATATCTATACAATTTCACGGTTAACTCGTGAAGTCCGAACTGTCCTTGAATCAGGATTTCCATTACTTTGGATTGAAGGTGAAATCTCAAATCTTGCAGTACCAGCCTCGGGTCACTGGTATTTCACATTGAAAGATCAAAGCAGTCAGGTTCGCTGCGCCATGTTTCGTAACAAGAACAAACTGGTTGGCATAACACCTGAAAATGGTAAAAAAATAATTATTCGTGCTCGCATCAGCTTTTATGAAACGCGTGGTGAATTTCAGTGTATTGTTGAGCATCTGGAAGATGCTGGCGAAGGATTGTTACAGAAGAAATTCGATGACTTAAAAAATAAATTAAATAACGAAGGTTTGTTTAATTCGGAACACAAAAAGCCAATCCCAAAAATCAGCTCCTGCATAGGCATAATCACTTCACCAACGGGTGCTGCTATTCATGATATATTAACAACATTAAAACGACGTTATCCAGCTCAAAGAATAATTGTTTATCCCACCCTGGTACAAGGCACTAACGCAGCAGCTCAAATAACAAAAGCAATTAATATTGCTGAACAAAGAAAAGAATGTGATTGTTTGATTTTATCTCGTGGTGGTGGCTCGTTAGAAGATTTATGGTCGTTTAATGATGAACTTGTTGCACGAGCAATTTTCAAATGCAATATTCCCATCATATCAGGAATTGGCCATGAAGTTGATATTACAATTGCCGATTACGTTGCAGATCATCGTGCAGCAACACCAACTGCAGCAGCTGAGTCTGTTAGCCCGGATCAATCAGTATTAACTGAAAATTTAAATAAATTGTATTTACGACTCAATCAAACGATAAAACACAAATTATTTCAATGTAATGAATCAATCAAATTACGCCACTCTCAATTAGTACACCCTGGGCATTATCTACAAAACATAACACAACGACTAGACGATATTAGTTTACGGCTAAATTCTAAAACCATTGACAAATTAAACAGTAGCGCAAATAAACTAAACCTCCTTCATATTCGCTTAAACAATCTGGAGCCTTCAAAAAAACTGGAGCAATTAAAAATTAAACAGGATTACTTAAGCCAAAAATTAAATACTGCCTGGACAAAAAATTATGACATTAAATATCATCAAATAAGCCTATTATCACGAGCTTTACACAGTGTCAGTCCGTTAGCCACTTTAAATCGAGGATATTCAATTGTAAAAACAGTTGAATCAAACAAAATTGTGCGTAGCTATACTGATGTAAAAGAAGGTTCACAAATTAATATCACATTAAATGAAGGCGAATTAAATTGTTATG
>JBGMRJ010000106.1:0-9202 GCA_048061315.1 Gammaproteobacteria bacterium | reverse complement strand
CGAAACAACTAGCGCGACTCTGTATGACAAGAAAGACGGTTATCTGTTAACTACACGGGGTAATCCATTTGGTAATGTGGTGAAAGATGGCGATAAAGTTATTCTTCATTCTGCCACCGGCAATGATTTTGAAATTCCAGTATTAAAAACCATCGCTAAAAATAATAGCTGGAAAAGTCCAAATGCTCTGGTCGCTATGGATAAAGTTCGAAAACATGCGGAGAGTCTTGAATGTTATGCTTGCCATGCCTCATGGGTACCGCAATGTTATGGTTGCCATGTGCAAATGAATTATTCCAAAGATAAATCTGGCAAACCACGCCATGACACAGACTGGATAGCATCGGCAAATAAACACACACCCGATGGCCAAACTGCAGAATCAGCGCTCGGTGTAAAAGGCATTCAAAGTCCGGGGATTGCGATTGAAACCAATACCTACTTACGTTGGGAAGAACCGGTGTTAGGAATTAATGGTGAAGGTCGAGTAACGCCACTAATGCCGGGTTGTCAGATTGTGTTTACCGTTATCGATCGCCAAGGTAAAACTCTGGTTCACAATAAAACCAGTCGTTCTGCTGACGAGGCCAAAGCAATTGGTCAAAAACGTCTACCACTCGGAATGGATATGGCTCCTGTTCAACCGCATTCAGCACAACGCAAAGCGCGTACCTGTGAAAGCTGCCATAACAATCCGAAAGCAATGGGTTATGGTATTTCAGGTGGGGTATTCATGGCACGAACCACTGAAAACGTCATTGAAGATTTGATGGATCAAAAAACCGGTAAGCCTATTCCTAAACAATATAAGATACAAATCTCTAAAATTGATGGAATGGATTTTGATTGGTCAACCATTATTAATCAGAAAGGTGAGCAAGTACAAACCGTCGGAACACATTGGCCATTATCACGCGCCTTACCTAAAAAAATGCGGGTCGCGATGGAACGTACCGGATTGTGCATGGGTTGCCATTTTGAAATGGGCAATGACAAGCTCTGGGAGAAGGTATCCACTGAAGGCCAAATCACCGATAAACAACATATCGAGTTAATGAATAAAATGTTAAAAGCCTATGCTGAAAGTAAATCCAGCAAAGCTAAAAAGTAACTAACTGATATGATAGTTTTAAAATTTTTAAAATATAGCGCAGCGGTAATACCTTTGACGATTGGTATTACCGCCTGTGATCAGGATAATTCAACTAAACAATTACTGTCTGAATCGGCGGCTACGATAACATCTAATACTAGCACTCGATCCGGTGCACACAATCAATCCGATCCACACAGTCAGTTATCCGCTGAAAAACGGGTGTTAGTCGCGCTACAACATTTAAAAGAAGGTCGGCGGCAACTCGCGTTAACGGTATTGGATGAATCCATACAACAATTTCCAAATAATTCCGAGCTGCTATCAGTACGTGCCAGTATTTTACTCGAACAGGGAAATGCCACACTGGCACTAAATGATTTGGAAAAAGCCGTACAGTTGGCTCCCGAGGATCTGGTATTACGAATTAACCGGGCACAGGCTTACCGCAGCTTTGGACGTATCCGTGAAGCACTGGATGATTTAAATTTTGCTATAAAAAAACAACCGGCTCTGGTTTCAGCATTATTTAATCGTGGTGCAATTTATTTTAGTAGTGGTGATTTAAACAAGGCATTAACTGATTTTAATGCCTGCATTAAAGCGCAACCATTACAAGCTGCGCCATACTTTAACCGTGCTGCAGTTTATGAGGCAATGAATAAAAAACAACTTGCCATCGCGGATTTAAAACATTTTATTGAACTAAGCAGCAGTGATTCCTGGAAACAAACCGCACAGAAATTACTGGATCAATGGCAAGGTAAAAAAACCAAACCAGAAAAGAAATCATAATATGCTGGTGTTGATAAATTTTAAACCGTTTTTGCGATTATTTGTTTTTTTACTATTGAACCTTGTAACAAGCACCAGTTATTCGAATGGTTCCCATGATGTCTCAAATGACGTTTCAAAATTAGACTTCTCAAAACTACTGCAAGAAGGCGGACTCGAATTAAAAAAACCGGCTTCATTTACTCAACGTGTCGTTCACTATGATACTACCTTTCCGTATGAATACGTTCTACGCCACAACAACGACCTGATGGAAATTCGTTACAGTATTCGCCCTATTGATCGCGTTAAAATAGAGTATCAGGACCCCCATAATTCTGCGCCGCAACCAAATTATCTTTTTAACATGATGTTTGAAAGTATCATTACCCAACTCGCCAGCACCGGCTTTAATCCGCGCCGTGAATATCCGGTTGAGCAATCCAGTTCGCGCTTTAATGCCGGATGGGCCGCAGCAGCAGTAGTGGATGTTAGCACGCAATATTCAACGATGTTTCGACACGCGTTATTATTAGCGTTACATAAAGATGATCTGGCTGATGCCTATGTGGTATTTTTATACAATGATTATCAAAAGATAAAACAACTTCTGGACAAGGAGCTTTCGACCTTACGTTTTGTACAATAACAATTTAGTAAATTAAAGGTGAAACACGTCATGAAAAAAAACAACGTAAATAAACGTTTCAACACACTACTTAAAACAACAATGCTCGGCACGTTGATGTTATCCGGTGGATTACCCTTGGTTAAAGTACAGGCAGCAATTACACTTGATGAAGCAAAAAAAGTCACCCTGTTTGGTGACGTCAGATTACGCGCCGAGTCGGATAGCCGTTCAGATGATAATGGCGTTGGTGATACTGATCGTAATCGTTTACGTGTCCGTGCGCGCATTGGTGTTGGTTATAAAGCAAATAAACAATGGTCGGGGAAACTACGTCTTGCCACCAGTTCTGAATCACTTAACTCGCCTTATAAAACATTCGGCACTAAAGACCAGGGTAATGGTGATTTTGGTTTGGATCAAGCCTATTTAACCTACACACCGATTAAAAATCTGGCTTTACTGGGTGGTAAAATACCACTTAAATTCTGGCAGCAAAATGAACAATTCTGGGATGAAGATATTAATCCGGATGCACTGGCAGCCGTATACAAAATTAACAGTATTACAATAAACGGCAACTATGTTGTATTGGAAAATGGTAATTGGGGTGCTGAAATTTCAACAACAATTTTACAAGTGGTGCAACAGGCAAAATTAAACAAGCTGGATTACACCGTGGCACTCGGTACTGCACATGTAAAATTACCGGATCCCACAACTTATCAAGCAAAAGATCACTGGCAACTAAGTGGCCAACTTAAATCCGGTAAATGGTTAGCCGGTCTGGATTATCTCGAGAGCGATGCCAATACTGAGAGTACTGCCTATGTTGTCCAAGGCCGTTATAAAGTCCTATCCGATCTCGAATTAAGTTTGTATTACTACCATGTCGAAGCATTTGCACCATTAGGTGATGGTACCTATTCACAGGATAATTGGCCAAACCCCGGGAATACCGGCGTATCAAATTTTGAAGGATTCCGTTTGCAGCTTGATTACAAAGTTGCCAGCAACACCTCGGTGGATGTTCGTTACTACGATGCACAACAAATTACGGATGATACGACACTGCCAACAACATCAAGTGATGCCATTATGACTCGACGAGATCACAGTCGGTTACAGGTAAACTTAACGGTGAAATTTTAGAAACGTAATACCAGTAAATTATTAAAACCCAAAATCTGATTCTACTAACTAATCTGATCAAACGGTATTGCATATTGATTATTACTCAATTTCATTTTTTTACCAGAATATACTAAACTTGATTTAGTTATTTTATCCATCAATTTTCTGATTTTATTTATATTTTTAAAATGAGAGTCTTTATAGGTAGAACTTGATTTAATTTCAATAGCCGTCATCTCAGGGCCATTTTCAATGATTAAATCAATCTCATTTTGATTGCTATCTCTATAAAAATAAAGATTAGCCATTTTCCCTTGATTGAACCGAGATTTTAAAAATTCAATAACAACTAAATTTTCAAAAATTGAACCTACCAAAGGATCACGTGATATTTGTGAGACATTTTCTATTCCCAGTAAATAAGATAAAAGACCGACTTCAATAAAATAATATTTCGGTGATTTTATTACTCGTTTACCAAAATTTTCATAAAATGGTGGTAATTTAAATATTATGTAGGATGCTTCTAATATGGATAACCAATTTTTAATTGTTTTCGTATCAACTCCAACATCATTACTTAATGAATTATAATCAATTAATTGGCTAACTCTCCCGGCTAATAACTTCATAAACTTTTCGAAAAGGCTAACATCTTTTAAATTAATCAATTGACGTACATCACGTTCAACGTATGTTTGGTAATAGTTCGAATAAGCTTGTAAAGGTCGTTGATTTTGATCATATATTCTGGGCAAAAAACCGGAAAATATATATTCTTCAAAACTATTGTAATGAATATCAGCACTGTTCAATTCTGAAATTGAAAATGGTAGCAAATGAAGTAAAGCTGTCCTACCTGATAACGATTGAGTAATCGATCCTTTTAATGCAAGCTGATGAGATCCTGTTAATATATATTGCCCATTTTGTTTTTTTTCATCCACGATAACCTGGATATAACTTAACAATGTTGGAACGCGCTGAATTTCATCCAGAATAACATTATTTGAAAATTGTTTAAGAAACGCATTAGGATCATTTTCTGCAAATTCTCTATTCTCAGGTAATTCTAAATTACAGTACTCATATTGTGAGAATGATTTAGCTAACGTTGTTTTACCGGCCTGTCTTGGCCCAATAATAGTAACAACGGGATACTCTTTTAATAATTGTGAGCACTCTTTTCTAATTTCTCTAGCTATCATACTGACAGTAAAGCAAATGTAATAAAGGAGTTCAAGTCCTTTATTACATAATTTGTGTGCTCTGTATAGTTTTGTAACAATTATAGTTAACCATAAAGCATTGTAATGTATGACAATTAAAGATAAAAACGACTCAAATTGCGAAGTTATACGAAGCATTTTACCGTTCATTGTCTCGCTTGTTGCTGACTTTTGAACAGTAGATAGAAAAATTGATTTATCTTTGTAAGATTAGTATACAAAATAGAAGTAATAACAAAATTGCTAAATCCAACAAGAGGTTTAAATATGAGTAAATCAAAACTAGATGCAGGGATAATTCAAGTTCTTTTAGAACGGCTCAACAAGCAACGACTACCAAGACTGCTTGCCCTAAAGGAACAGGTAGATAAAAATGAACCGCTTTCAGATTTTGATTTGGAATTTTTAACAGAAGCCATGACAGATGCAAACAAAATACTACCGATGTTAGAAAAAAATCCGGAGTATGAATTTATAGTGACTCACGTCATTAAGCTATATCATGACATTACAGAAAAAGCGCTAAAAATAGAAACTACAGATATTAAATAATATATGCAATTTTCATTTTGTTTTAATATCTATTTTGATTCTGTATATGAGATATATAAGAATTTTGCTCTTCGATATCATCTTGTAAATTGTTTATTTCAACTGAAATAGTTGTTTTTTTAGAATAGAGTTCTTTTGTTTCAAGCAAAAGTAAAATGATTTGTGTTTTGGATTGCTTACCGTCAACAATGAGTTGTTCTTTGTTATGAATTTCTTCTTTAACGTAAGACAAATCTTCTTGTCTTTGGCTTAGTATTTTTTGCAGTTGGCTTAAAGCGGCATTTGCTGTGAATAATTTTATGCCTTGATTAAAGGCTGAAAGAAAGCGTGCTTCGTCGTATCCGGCACAATTACCCTGATAAGATGAACCTTGACGTCCTAAATTATAAGCAGTGGCGGGAACGCAATATTGATGTAATCCCTCAGCACGACCCTCGTTGTATAAATCCAAATCCGGGCTAATGCCGTATTCGGCGCAGGCTTTACGGTGTTCACCAATTCGTGATGTAGGATAACCATTGCTGCCATCTTCATAACCAATTAATTTCCAATTGGCTGTGCGGCATTCGTCTTTATTTAATGTTGCGCATGAAGTAATTACGGATGCAATAAACAGGGTAAGAAGCAGATTAAGTAGATTTTTGGATAGCAACATCATGGAGCAACTATACACTAAAATTAATTACAGCCAGCACAAATAAAAAATTTACTAGTGTAATTAATAACCGCACATTGTGCCGTTAATTATAACTTAACTTTATAATTCGAATGTTACCAACCGAAGATAACACCTTCGAGCAAAATTCGCGCATCGAGATATTCTTCAGTTTTCGCTGTAACAAAAGATTTAGCCTTACCGCCAAATCTTTTAACAATACCTTTAGCTGCTTTAGAAGCACTACCGAAAATAATTGCTTTTGCCAGTTTGTCTCTTTGAGATTTAGAAATTCGACTACTCACTGTAATAACCTGGTTTGGTAGTGCCTCTGATTCAAACAAGATTCTCATTCTATCCCGTTCAGCTTTTGGGATTTTCTTTTTGTAAAAAGTATTTCGAAAAACTGCCGCTCGACAGGAACCGGTAGTAAATTTTTTCAGTACTTTTCCCATTCCACCACGGATGCCGAGGATAACCGGTTGGCGTACTGGATTATCGAACCGCGCTAACACACTCAGTGTTGATAGGTTAGGTGGGGATATACCACAGATTTTTTTACCAATCAGATCTTCAGGTCTTAAAACTTCATCATCAGCTTTGTTTGTTACCAGATAAAAAACCAATGTACCGGGTAACTTGACCAGGACTTTATGACCTAAATGTTCTATCCGCCATGAGGCAAAGTGAGGGCCGTCAAAAACGATATCATATTCACCATTACGCATATTGCGTTGATAACGTAACCAATTACCGGGGTGTTTATAAACCACATTAACACCTAAAATTTTACCAATAGCTGCAGCAAGTGGAGCATACAAGGTTTTACCGGCAGCAGATTTTTCACGCGGAGGAGCAGTCATTATCAAATCATTTGCAAGAGCCGTATTAAACAGGAACAAACAAAATACAAAAACCGTTATTTTATGTCGATTAAATTTCAGAACTCTCACCCTTTAGTAACTCCTTCAAACTGATAACTTTATTATAATTACACGCACTATATATAACGTCTAATGTCAGCTCATCTTTAATTATTGTTGTCTATTTAATTACAGTAAACACCTAATAATTAAGCTCTTTTGCTTAATTAATCGATTTTAGCGATCGCTAACCTACCTAAAATGAATGAAGTAAATTAGAAAATTCCATTTTCAAATTAATAGAATATATTTGTATATATACTATATAATCATAAACATAGCATTAATTACCTTTAAGACTCAAATATATTTCAAAATATTACTATTTTACACAAAATAACCGTGACAGATCAGCGTCTTAAGACTAAAATATAAACCAATCAATAGCTTAGAGAGTACGTATGTACTTGCCAGTATTAAACCTGCCAAATCAAGAATTATTTCAGCGACCCAAACCGTATATCAAACCGCGAAATCTTAACCGTTGGCTGATGAATTTAACATCAAACTCTCTCGATGATGTCATTGTTGAATTAACTGCTCATGTTTTGCTCTTAAACAAGTCGCATTATCCCCCTAAAGAACGTCTAAAATTGATGTTACTGATTCAGCCACGAGCACATGAAATTATGTCTGGTTTGGAGCAAAAGCTTAGCAGCGCAAAATTGCCCTATACCAATCAATATGCATTGACTCAGGCAAATATAATCGATCTCATCAATCAATTAGCATCCGGTTATAAATTGATAGTCAGCGAGCTCGCCATTCTTGATGATAGCCGCACAAACTACGATTCGATGCTGGGTGAAGCAGTTTACTTTTCGATGCATTATTTATCATTGTTGTTATTACAAGTGTATCGTTGTTATCAACCCGAGCCGGAAGATGCCTGGAGTGAACTCCATCAACTATACCGTTATGCATTAACCCTTGGATTACAGGATTTACCGGTTGACGATCAACTTGCGCAAGCACATTTCTCACCACCACATACTATCGATAAGATGTATCAACGAATTGTACTGCTGGCAATAGCCGAGCCTTACAACTTAATGCAAAACGAATCCGATGTGGTTTACCGACTCACCACGAAATGGATTGATTATATTAATATCATTCCGCTTGGTGACTTCTCGCCAACGAATGAATACATAATCGATTTAACGGCTGATCTCGGCCCGCAT
This sequence comes from Gammaproteobacteria bacterium, assembly GCA_048061315.1. Classification (GTDB taxonomy): domain Bacteria; phylum Pseudomonadota; class Gammaproteobacteria; order UBA6429; family Thiohalophilaceae; genus CAYQUC01. The sequence continues at coordinate 1,030 of JBGMRJ010000106.1, read as the reverse complement.
TACGTTAGTAAAGACAACACCTGGATTCCAAGTGATGGCTGCATTGTCGATATCTCACTGGTTAAGAAGAAACTTGAATACGATATTCAATCATTACTGAGAAACACACTAACAGAATCCATTGAGCTGGAAACTCTCGTCAATCGAAATTTACGCAACATGTTAATGCGAATTTCAGACAATTGGCGACAACGAATTTCTCGCGAAATTCTGCGTGATAAGTCATCAATTGAAATGACTCTAATTAATAGCATGAATGCCTGTCATTATTTTTTATCAGAACAAGACCAATTCACGCCAGCAATGGATGAGTTTAACATGATGACGGAAAGCTCAAGTACAACGGATAGTGAAAAATCACAAGCCCATATCGATGCTTATGAAGTCGCACTCGATAGCGATAAACGACACAATCGCAGTATTTATTTAACCAGTACCTGGTATGAAATTAATAACAGTGAATTTGGCATGGCGTTAAGTGGCGATTTGGAAAAGTACACCCGAAAAATAGTTAAGGTAGGTGATCTCATCGCCTACAAAGAAAAACGGCATGAAAAAGCCAAATGGCAATTTGGTATTGTCCGTTGGCAAAAATCGCGTGATCGCTCCAATATTGAAATCGGGGTTATGTCGATAGCATCAGATGCCAACCCAATAGCCGTAAAAGGAATATCAGGCGTCGGTGCAGGAACTGACTACTACCGCAGTTTGTTGATACAAGGCACCAATACCCGGGTACAAGGCGACAATATTATTGTTCCAGCTTTCCTGTATGACATTAATAGTATCGTCGCTGTGAATACGGGTGAAACATTATATTATTTGCGATTTACAAAATTACTGCTCGCTACTAGTGCTATTGCACAGTTTCAATTTGAAGCCGTAGATATTTCAAATGTGGTTGCAAGCATCTGATCACCAGCCTAATTGATATTCGGCAATAGCGTTAACGTGTGTCGCGTACCAAAAGGGTTGCTTTAATAAAGTATCATTCTCAACATTTAAAGAAGCAAGAGCAAGATCCCTTAGT
>JBGMRJ010000105.1:0-9331 GCA_048061315.1 Gammaproteobacteria bacterium | reverse complement strand
TGTCCTCGTTTGAGTTGACGAATGACTTTATTTTGTATTCCACTACGTGAGAAGAATAATTCGTCTCCCGTGACAATATCTGCCTCATCAACAGGATCTGACATCATATCCTGTAACACTTGTTGATGATCTTTTAATCTTTGAATCGGGCGGGCAGGAGGTTTACTAACCGGTGGTTCTGCCCGATTATGATGATCATTATCTAAACGACGAACATCTTTCATGGCATTACGAAATGTTATTTTATCGTCATTGTCGTCATTCATTAGGGTTCTCGTTATGCCCGGAATTGTTCAGTTATCGGCTAAATCTTACAACTGTAAATTGATTATAGCCGTTGTTAATATTATGAATTTTATCAATATTTGTTCCTGATTGTTGGATTATCGCGTATAGTTAATCAACAATTTATTTTAACTATAGAGACATTCTTAATATTTTATACCGCTATGCGCATACTGGTAAGTAATGATGATGGTTATCAGGCGTCGGGTATTTTAAGCCTGGCCAAGGCTTTATCCTCTCTGGCTGAGATTACGGTGGTTGCTCCGGATCGAAATCGAAGTGCTGCGAGTAATTCCTTAACGCTGGAAAATCCTATCAGGGCAAAAATACAAGATAACGGTTTCTATTGTGTGGATGGAACACCAACCGATTGTGTACATCTGGCTATTACTGGATTATTACAGGAAGAACCGGATATGGTGATCTCTGGAATTAATTCTGGTGCAAACATGGGCGATGATGTTATTTATTCCGGGACAGTTGCAGCTGCATTTGAAGGACGGCACTTGGGTTATCCATCAATCGCGGTATCGCTTGCTGGACACGAACTCAATCATTTTGATACAGCTGCTGCAATCATCAGTAATCTTGTTTCTAATCTCAAAATTAATTCAATGCCAATGGATTCAATTTTAAATATTAATGTTCCGGATATACCACTAGATAACATAAAGGGTATACAAGCGACTCGTTTGGGACAACGCCATAAAGCTGAACCGGTTGTAAAAATGACCGATCCGCGTGGTCAACCCATTTACTGGGTTGGGCCACCGGGGCCAGAGCAAGATGCCGGTCCCGGCACTGATTTTCATGCGGTTAGAAATGGTTTTGTGTCAATTACTCCATTGCAGGTTGATTTAACACGCTACGATAGTATCGGTGTTTTAGAAGATTGGTTAAGTAGTGTAAAGCTATCATGACAATAGACATTAAAAATGTTAATGGCATTGGTATGACATCACAGCGGACTCGAAATCGACTGATTGACCGTTTGCGACAAAAGGGCATTAAAAATGATCGCGTTCTTGAAGTGATGCGTAATACCCCGCGGCATTTATTTATGGATGAAGCGCTGTCGAGCAGGGCATATGAAGACACTGCTTTGCCAATTGGTCATGGGCAAACTATTTCGCAACCATTTATAGTTGCACGAATGACTGAATTATTGCTTGAAGGCAAAAATGTAAAATCCGTTTTAGAAGTCGGAACCGGTTCCGGTTATCAAACTGCAGTGTTAGCGCAGTTAGTCGAAAAAATTTACAGTGTTGAACGATTGCGGGTATTAAGCAATCAAGCAAAGGTGCGTTTACATCAACTGCAGTACCATAATGTGACGCTAACTCACACTGATGGACATTGGGGTTGGGAACGCCATGCACCGTATGATGCTATTTTAGTGACAGCTGCTCCAGAGACTGTTCCACAGGAATTATTATTACAATTAAAACAAGACGGTCGACTGGTTATTCCTGTTGGTGGCAGTGACGGCCAACGTTTGCATGTTATAACACGACAACAAAATGAATTTCATCAAGAAACGCTGGATGCTGTATCGTTTGTGCCGCTATTGAGTGGTGAAAAATAGTGGAAGTTAAATAGTGCCGGTATTAATTAAAGTTTACGATCGGGTAATTCATTGGGCCGAACATAAATTTGCAGTGTATTATTTAGCACTCCTCAGTTTTGCTGAGGCATCATTTTTTCCGATTCCAACCGATGTTATGTTGGCACCGATGGTTCTAGCGAGATTAGATAAGGCATGGTGGTTTGCTTTTATTAGTACCGTATTTTCTGTGTTAGGGGGTATTGCAGGGTACTTTATCGGAGTTTATGCTTTTGATTTCATTGAACCGTATATTCATCAATTTGGTTATTGGGAAAAATTTGAATTAACACAGCAATGGTTTGTCAAAGATGGTGTCTGGGTTATTTTTATAGCCGGGTTTTCACCAATACCGTTTAAGGTTTTTACTATTGCTGCCGGCGTTATTGGTATGGCATTTATCCCTTTTACTATTGCCGCGTTTATTGGTCGAGGAGCACGCTATTTTTTAGTTGCCGGATTGATCAAATGGGGTGGTAAACGAATGGAAAATGTCTTAAAAAAATACATGGACGTGATCGGAATCATTGTTCTGGTAATTATTGTTATATTTTACTTTCTTTTTCGAAGCTAGATGTGTTAAAAAGTATATTAAGCGTTTTAATTTGTTGCATGTTATTGTTGCTTAACAGTTGTGCCAGACATGGAAGCTACAATAACGGTTTCTTCAAGAGTAGTAACGCTCGTTGGCATGCGGGATTCTATACTGTTAGAAGTGGTGACACATTGTATTCAGTAGCCTGGCAATATGGGGAAGATTTTAAAACTATCGCACGTTGGAATCATATCAATGCGCCTTATATCATCTACCCTGGTCAAAAATTACGCTTAATTCCGCATAAGGAAAAAACTTCAAGTTCGAATAAATCAAAATCCACTTCTTCAAAACCTTCTGTGAGTCAAGTAACTCATCCAGCACCTTCCAAAAAAACTCAAACATCATCGAAGCCCAAGTTAACCCCCGCACAACTTCGATGGCGTGAGAAAAAACGCAAGATGGCATTAAACCAGAAATTGGTTTGGAAATGGCCAACTCGCGGCAAAGTAATCACCACTTTTTCACCATCCAGTCCGGGAAGAAAGGGCATTGATATCGCTGGTCGTAAAGGTCAGGCTATTTATGCAGCAGCGTCTGGAACGGTTGTATACAGTGGTCAGGGACTTCGCGGATACGGAAATCTCATCATAATTAAACATAATGAGGACTTTTTCAGTGCCTATGCACACAATCACAAAATTTACATAAAAGAAAAACAAAAAGTAAAGATCGGGCAACGTATAGCCGATATGGGTAGTACGGATGCAGAAAGGAATATGCTGCATTTCGAGATTCGAAAGAATGGAACTCCAATAAACCCAATTAAATTTCTACCAAAATAATGATAATTAGAAATTAAACTTTTTAGAGGCAGGATGAATATGATGGAGACTCATGAGGTTGAAGATAGGACTCAAAGTATGGATTCGATAGACAAAGAAACAATAATTGATGAAATTGATACTGAGGGTAATTCTGAAGTAGAAAAATCAAAATCAAAAACTAAAAAGACATCTAAAGCAAAGGAACGAGATTTTTCTGATGGTCAGATGGATGCAACGCGTTTGTATTTAAGTGAAATCGGTTTTTCTCCTTTATTAACAGCAGAAGAAGAAGTTTTTTACTCTCGAAAAGCACTAAAAGGGGATGATGCATCCCGTAAAAAGATGATTGAATGTAATTTACGTTTAGTCGTTAAAATTGCACGGCGTTACTTAAATCGGGGTTTGGCATTGCTGGATTTAATCGAAGAAGGCAATTTGGGTTTGATTCGGGCAGTTGAAAAGTTTGATCCTGAACGGGGTTTTCGTTTTTCAACTTATGCTACCTGGTGGATTCGCCAAACCATTGAACGGGCTATTATGAATCAAACCCGGACAATTCGCTTGCCTATTCATGTAGTTAAAGAAATCAATATTTACCTACGGGCAGCACGTCATTTGGCGCAAACGCTGGATCACGAGCCCAGTCCGGAAGAAATTGCAGATATTCTGGATAAACCCATAGCTGATGTAAAACGCATGCTGGGCTTGAATGAACGAGTCACTTCAGTCGATACCCCTCTGAGCCGTGAAGCCGATAAGTCACTTTTAGATGCAATTCCGGATGAAAACAACATTGATCCTGTGGTATTGCTGCAAGATGATGATGTTCGTGCAAATATTGAACAGTGGTTAGGCCAATTAAGTGAAAAACAACGTGAAGTGGTGGAACGCCGATTTGGGCTCCATGGTCATGAAGTTTCAACCCTTGAAGAAGTTGGTAATAACATTGGCGTAACTCGGGAACGTGTTCGTCAAATTCAGATAGAAGCATTACGCAAATTACGAGAAATTCTGGAAAATGAAGGTTTCTCAGGTGATGCGTTATTTAAATAAATATTACTAAGTTAGTTTGGATTCCCTGAATAATCCGTTAAAACGGTTTATTCAGGGCTTATCTGAAATAAAGCGGCAGCCACATTCCTTCCTTCTGTTAATAAAAAATTATACGTTCTGCATGCTGCTGCAGTATCCATTATTTCCAGACCAATATTATAATTCTGAAATAACAGGTTAATTTTAACGGACGGTAGCTTCATTTTTGCGCCAACACCGAGGATTACAATTTCAGGCTGTAATTCAACAATTTGTTGTATTGAATTATCACTAATTTCATCCAGGTCGCCAACAATCCAGTTCATAATTAAAGCACTAGGACTAATAATAAGATTCGATGTAACCGGGTTTAACTTTGCCTCGATGACACCATCAGATACGGTATTTTGAATTATTTGAATCTCACCGATTGTATAAGAGTGAATGGCATTGCCGACGTTATTTTCTCTTGTAAATGCCATGATTTTTCAGTATTTTTCTTTATGTTTGAGATATTTAATAGCTTACGCTACACCGATTATTATTGAAACAGTGTATGATCCCAAATTAACCGGATATAGGCTTTCTTGGTAATTGTGTGCAAATATAAAGAGATTTAGTGATTGAAAGACGACTTTCCCAGAATTAATCGATTACCACCCTATGTGTTTAATATCGTTAATGAATTAAAGGCACAGGCGCGCTCCCGTGGTGAGGATATTATTGATTTTGGCATGGGCAATCCAGACCAGCCAACACCACCTCACATTGTCGATAAATTAGTTGAAGTTGCCCAACGGCAGGACACCCACAGATATTCATTATCACGCGGTATCCCGCGGTTACGGCGTGCAATTTGTAATTGGTATAAAAATCGTTATGACGTTGAACTGGATTCAGATGAAGAGGCCATTGTTACTATTGGCTCAAAAGAAGGTCTGGCCCATTTGGCATTAGCAACAGTTGGTCCAGGTGATGCTGTGCTGGTACCGAACCCGGCTTACCCGATTCATCCCTATGGTTTTATTATTGCCGGTGCTGAAATTCGCCATGTTCCCATGACCAATGATTTTTTTACTGAACTGGAAACAGCCATTCAGGACATCTGGCCACGCCCTAAAATGCTGGTATTAAATTATCCCAGTAATCCAACAACAGAAACGGTTGATCTTGAATTTTTTCAGAGAGTCATCGATATTGCACGTGAACATGAAATTTGGGTAGTTCATGATTTGGCGTATGCTGATATTGTGTTTGATGGTTATGTTGCACCATCAATTTTACAAATACCCGGTGCAAAAGATGTTGCGGTGGAATTTTATTCCTTATCCAAAAGTTATAACATGCCGGGTTGGCGTGTCGGGTTTATGTGCGGTAATAAAATCCTGGTTGCGGCTCTGGCACGAATGAAATCGTATTTAGACTATGGCATGTTCACCCCGATTCAGGTTGCTGCCATTGCGGCACTCGAAGGACCACAGGAATGTGTTAAAGAAATTTGCGCTATGTATCAAACACGTCGCGATGTTTTATGTGACGGTTTAAGCGCCATCGGTTGGGGAATTGAAAAACCCAAAGCAACCATGTTTGTTTGGGCACCGATACCGGATGCCTATGTCGAAATGGGTTCTTTGGAATTCAGTAAAAAATTATTAAAAGACGCCAAAGTAGCGGTTTCACCCGGAATAGGTTTTGGTTCCTATGGTGATAAATTCGTACGCTTTGGTTTAATTGAAAACGAACACAGAACAAGACAGGCAGTTAGAGGCATACGGGATATGTTTCGACAGGACAATGTATTTAATTCGGAGGAAGTAGTGTGAAACCCGTTAATGTAGGTGTATTAGGGCTCGGAACAGTCGGTAGCGGAACCGTAAAAGTATTGCAACGCAACGCGCAGGAAATATCACGCCGTGCCGGTCGCGGTATTTTAGTAACCCATGCGGCGGCACGCGATATTAAAAAATCACGTGATTGTGATTTAAGTGCAACCACATTAACTACTGATTCAAATGATGTTATTAATGATCCCGATATCGATATTGTTGTTGAATTAATTGGTGGCGATAGTCTGGCACTTGAATTGGTGATGGGTGCAATCAAGAATGGTAAGCATGTTGTTACTGCTAATAAGGCACTAATCGCTAAACACGGAAATGAAATATTTAAAGCGGCTCAGGATAAAGGTGTAATGGTTGCCTTTGAGGCTGCGGTTGCCGGTGGTATACCAATTATAAAAGCAATACGAGAAGGATTATCCGGAAATCAAATTCAATGGTTAGCCGGCATTATTAATGGCACCGGAAATTTTATTTTAACCGAAATGCGCGATAAAGGTCGTGACTTTGCGGATGTATTAAAAGAAGCACAAGAGCTGGGTTATGCCGAAGCCGATCCGGAATTTGATGTGGAAGGTATCGATGCAGCACACAAGCTTACAATATTGGCATCGATCGCATTTGGAATACCACTGCAATTTGAAAAAGCATTTACCGAGGGCATTACCACAATCTCTCGTGAAGACGTACAATATGCAGAAGAGTTAGGTTATCGTATTAAACATCTTGGTATTAGTCGTCGCACCGAAAAAGGCATTGAGTTACGCGTTCATCCAACCTTGATTCCAGAACGGCGATTAATAGCCAACGTCGATGGTGTGATGAATGCCGTATTGGTGATGGGGGATGCAGTAGGACCAACACTTTATTATGGCCCGGGTGCGGGTGCTGAACCAACGGCTTCTGCTGTAGTCGCTGATGTGGTAGACGTAGTACGTGCATTAACATCCGACCCTGAAAACCGCGTTCCGCATTTGGCCTTTCAACCTGATGAATTACACGACATTCCGATTTTAAGCATGGATGATGTTGAAACGGCCTATTATCTGCGCATGCAGGCCGAAGACAAACCCGGTGTATTGGCGGAAGTCACTACTATTTTAGGTGAGCAGGGCATTAGTATTGAAGCGATGATCCAAAAAGAACCAAAGTCGGGTGATTCAAAAGCTGAAATAATATTATTAACGTCAGTTATAAACGAAAAAGCAATGAACACCGCAATCGCAAAAATAGAGTCATTAACAGTGACGAGTGGTTCAGTAGTTCGAATTCGAATGGAAACATTGAGCCAGGATTGAAAAGTATTTAGGAGAAATTTATGCCATTTAGACCACGTTATACCGGATTGATTGATAAGTACCGGGATCGTTTACCCGTTCATGATGATACTCGCATCATCAGTTTGGGTGAAGGTAATACACCGTTGATTCGTTTGAGCACTATTCCCGATATTATTGGCAAGGAAGTTGATATCTACGTTAAGTATGAAGGTTTAAATCCAACCGGATCGTTTAAAGATCGGGGTATGACCATGGCGGTTACCAAAGCGGTTGAAGAAGGCAGTAAAGCGATTATTTGCGCCTCTACCGGGAATACTTCGGCAGCAGCTGCAGCATATGCATCACGCGCCGGAATAACGGCTTTTGTTTTAATTCCCGATGGTAAAATTGCTCTGGGTAAATTAGCGCAAGCAATGATGCACGGTGCAGTGGTTATTCAAATTAAAGGCAATTTTGATGAAGGCATGCAGTTAGTAAAAGACGTTGGTAAAACAGCACCGGTGACGATTGTTAATTCCATTAATCCTTTTCGTCTGCAAGGTCAAAAAACAGCGGCGTTTGAAATTATAGAAGAATTAGGAACTGCACCGGATTATCATTGCATCCCGGTTGGTAATGCCGGTAATATTACTGCGCATTGGATGGGCTATTCTGAATATCATGAAAATGGCATTGTTAATAATCGTCCGGTAATGTGTGGTTATCAGGCTGCTGGCAGTGCACCGTTTATGCGCGGTGCAATGGTGGATAATCCGGATACTGTTGCAACCGCAATTCGCATTGGTCATCCGCAAAGTTGGGATAAAGCCTGGAAAGTGAAAGAAGAATGTAATGGCTGGTTTGATGAATGTACCGATGAACATATTTTAGCAACTCAAAAGCTGTTAGCTGAAAAAGAAGGTGTGTTTTGTGAACCTGCATCAGCAACATCACTTGCCGGGGCTATTACTGATATTAAATCGGGTAAAATTCCGGAAGGCAGTAAAATTGTTTGTACATTAACCGGTCATGGTTTAAAAGATCCGGATACGGCGATTAAACAAAGCACTCGGCCGCTAATAACAATTGATGCAAAATTAGCAGATGTTGAAAAAGCTATCATGAGTAATATGGATTAGTTTTATCAATGTCAACGAGTCACTCAGGAACACATCATATCTCATTATTTGTTCCTGAGTTACTATCCGGAATACAACTTTTAAAAGATTTACCAAAGTCGGATGTCCCCAAACTTCCCGCATTACAATTATTATTAACCCGGGCAAGTAAATCAAAACAAGGCTTTTCAGATTTTTACCAGGGTGTTACGAATCTCACCGGGATACACTCACAACAACACGAGCTACCATTAGCAGCGATAACGGTTGCAGTAGACAAAAAATTAAACCGCGAGACTAACTCGGATTATTTTATTTTTGCGGAACCTGTTGTAATGAAAGCGGATAGAGATACCGTGGTTTTACTCGAAAGTTTAAAACCAACATTATCTGAAAATAGTTTAACCCTTGACGACAGTAAAAAGTTAATTTCTGAAATTAACCAGCATTTTAATGATGAACCCTGGCAATTAAATATAACAAATCAGGGCGACTGGTATTTAATTTTAAATTCCAATACCGCTATTCAAACCACGAATATTGCTGCTGTATTATATAATAATGCACAAGCACATCTGCCTAAAGGTGATGATGCCCGATATTGGCGCAAAATCATCAATGAAATTGAAATGTTGTTATTTTCCAGTTCTGTGAATGAGACCAGAGTTAAAGAAAATAAACCTGCTGTGATTAGTCTCTGGTTATGGGGTGGTGGGGTGATTCCGGAGACAGAGAATTTGAATTCGAGTTTTGAATTATGGAGTGGCGATGATAATTCATTTTTAAAATCATTGGCACTATTTTTAAGTTATCAATACAATTCATTAAATTCAC
>JBGMRJ010000104.1:6576-9397 GCA_048061315.1 Gammaproteobacteria bacterium | reverse complement strand
CCCTTCCATATCCTCACATTTGTACTCGTTTCTATTTTTTTAAGTTAGAGAATAGCTTGTTGTTTGTTATCTTAACCCAAGTTCAGGTTATTCAGCACCATTAAAACCACACTGTCGCCAGGCTTCATACACGATAATTCCAACAGAATTTGACAGGTTCAAACTACGATTGGTCGGTAACATTGGAATGCGAATAATCTGTGTTGACTCCAGCGAGTTTAAAAACGCTTTTGGTAATCCACGTGTTTCTGGTCCAAAAATAACAACATCGCCATCTTGAAAATTCACTTCATGATGATATTTCGAACCTCGGGTTGAGATTGCGAACGTACGCGATGTTTTAAATTGCGACAAACAGTCGTCTAAACTATCGTATTCTTTAACTTCTGCATATTCATGGTAATCAAGACCGGCCCGCCGACAGCGTTTATCTGTAAGTTCAAATCCAAGCGGTTTTATTAAATGCAGATTCGATCCGGTATTCGCACACAGACGAATAATATTACCGGTATTGGGTGGAATTTCCGGTTCAAATAAAACAATCTCGAACATATTGAATATTTGAAACTACAGGCTTTGTGCTGGAAAACCAGCATCCGTTACTGCGCTAATCGCTGCGTCTATTGCAATATCACCCTCAATTGTAACTTGCTTTGATTCTAAATCTACCGCCACGGTTTCTATGTTACTTAATGCCTTTAGGGTACTTTCAACAGTTGAAACACAGCCTCCGCATTTCATGCCTGGAATTGTTAATGTAAATGTTGCCATCGTGATTCCTCCTGGGTTCTTTCTTCTAAATTTCTTAGTACGCGACAAAATTGTCTAATTAAGTGATAATATTACGCTAATATGAATGACGCCATTATAACACCTGATGCAATTCTAAAATCCACTTTCTGTGGTATGGAATTTAATAGTCCATTGGTACTATTATCCGGTTGTGTGGGATTTGGCGAGGAATACACTCGCGTAGCTGGGTTTTCAAATACCGATGTTGGCGCCGTTTGCTTAAAAGGAACAACCCTCGAACCCCGGCTTGGAAATCGGCCCCATCGCGTTTATGAAACACCGGCGGGTATGTTGAATGCCATTGGTTTGCAAAATCCGGGAACCGAGGTCGTTATTAACACTATTTTACCTGAACTCGACTTTACCGAAACGCGATTCATCGCCAACGTATCCGGCTCAACCATTGAAGATTATACTGAGGTTGCGCGTTTGTTTAATGACTCTAACATTGATGCCATGGAAATCAATATTTCCTGCCCCAATGTTAAAGAGGGTGGCATGGCTTTTGGGAATGATCCCGATATGTCCGCTCGGGTGGTAGCAGCCTGTCGTGCGGTAACCGACAAACCCCTGATTACCAAATTATCGCCCAACCAAACCGATATTGCCGAAAATGCTCGCCGCTGTATTGAAGCCGGTACCGACGGACTTGCTGTTATTAATACTTTGATGGGGATGGCCATTGATATCAACAAACGTGAACCCCATATTGGCAACAATCAGGGCGGTTTATCCGGCCCGGCGATTAAACCGGTGGCGTTATTGAAAGTACATCAAGTATATCAAGTGGCAAAACACCATAACATTCCAATTATCGGACAAGGTGGTATTACCACTGCTAATGATGCTCTGGAATTTTTAATTGCAGGTGCATCTGCTGTGGGAGTCGGTACCGCATTATTTTATGACCCTTTAATCTGCAAAACATTAAATACGGGTATCGCTTCGTACTTAAAAAATAATAACATGACTTGCCTGAATGATCTCATTGGCAGTTTAAAAATCCATTCATGAGCTAATGTCTTTAACTATCTCTACATCGTCATCATCACTTTATAATAAAGGTAATAATACCTGTAAATTTTATGTTACCAGTTTTTTATTGTTGGTACTTTTTTTGTGTCAACTCAACCTGCCCATCATTGATACTAATAATTTTGTCAATAGTGAAATTGAATTACCCACTGAAGACTTTGAAAATGATCAATTATTTCTTACTGAATCAGTTATTGCTGATTTTCATTACTACCTGTCGAACTCTATACCTCACACCTTTGTCAATAACGAATATTTAAACTCCTTCCTTAAGCCCAAGACCAGAGCGCCGCCTTTACTGTCATAGCAATAAATTTTGAATCAATTAATTACTGCAATAAATTAAATATTTATTGCTAAATTCAATCGTAAAATTCAGGACAAATACTATGAAAATTTTATCTATAATTATGCTAGGCATCATTGTAAATTCAAACATCATCGCTAATGAAGCAGCACATTGGGGTTATAACGACAAAATGGGGCCTTCACAGTGGGCTAAAATCGATAAGCACAATTTCATGTGCAGTAAAGGAAAAAACCAATCCCCTATTAACATCACTCAAGCCGATAGCGCAACACTGGAAAGAATCAAATTTAATTATTCCAGTAGCTTAAAAAATATAGTTAACAACGGACATACAGTACAAGTTAATATAAATTCAGGTAGTGATATTAGCATTAATAATTCAAACTATGAATTGAAGCAATTTCATTTTCATACACCTTCAGAAAATACAATTGATGGCAAGTCTTACCCTCTTGAAGCACATTTTGTACATCAAAACAAAACTGGTGAATTAGCAGTCATTGCTATTATGTTTGAAACCACAGGTGAAAATAAAACGATTTCAAGCCTGTGGAAAGCACTCAAAGATAGCCAGGCTAAATCAGATAAGGTTTCTTTACCCGATACAGCATTGTCATTATTACCTAAAGATAAAGCTTATTACCGTTTTAACGGCTCACTGACAACACCACCGTGTTCCGAAGG
>JBGMRJ010000104.1:0-6476 GCA_048061315.1 Gammaproteobacteria bacterium | reverse complement strand
ACACTACCAGAAAAAGATACAGTAAGTGATGCAACCATTATAAATGTTACTAATAATTTATTTTTCATTTCAATCTCCAAAAACTATTTAACTATCGGAATATCTTGTGCAAGTTGCACGTTTACAATCGCATTTAATTTATTCTCTACCTGAAAAAATTTTGCTATTTTCTTGGCAGGGACAGAATCACGAAAATCACTTAAGTATTTCTTTCGAATGTTTAATAAATTACGTTTTGACTGCAGGTGGGTATCAAGTAACTTAGCTGCTTTATCATCTGTTAAGTTTTGATAATTCTTGGCGAATTTTTTAATGAGATCGAATTGTTGTTGTTGAACAGCATTAATATCTTTTCGATATGCAGTGTATACCGGCCAAAATTTCTGGCTCTGTTCTTTATTCATTTTAAGATTTTTTTCAATTAAAACTTTGCGATCCGATTCTGCCAGTGTCTTAACCATATTATAGACATCGTCTACTGATACTTTTTTTAACTCAACTACGATTACTTCTGCTGCTGATATAGTATTTAGCAGCCCAAAGGTCAATAGTATCGCGGCAATACTACTTGTAATTTTGATGTTCATAATGTCTCCCAACTCTAACTTTTTAATTAACGAACGTAGATTATAGTGTAAATACAGTATCGTGCCGTAACTACTGCATTGATTTAGAACAAGAAGTATACGAGCTTTTAGCATGTTCATGGCATCTTTATCTCACAGTCGTAAAAAAAATACAATTTCCTGAAAAAATCAAAATGCCAAAATTTGAACTGTATTTGGTTTCAATACCAATTTTCTGTAGAATTAGCAGTTAAACACATGCTCATCTACAGAAGTAATTCTGGTACATTGACCCGTATACTTTATGAGCGCATTTTAAAAAATACCTATATATAGACACTTTATGCCGTGAAAAATGCCACCATCCCAATAGGCAGTACCAGTAAATATTCGCGCCGTTATGTTGCCTTTATTCTGGTTTTTTTGAGCCTGATTCTAATCTGGTATGGTTATCACCATTATTCGGACTTTGAGCGTCATCAATCTGATGTCATGATGCACTCGGTACTCGGGGCCTCTTCTGAAATAACAGCGTCGATATCCGAACACCAGCGTGCGGTGAAAATTTTCGCGCAACAGCATTTTAGGCAAATCCAGTATCTTGCAACAAACCCGGATGATGAAGCAAAATATGACGCGTTTAAAAAATTAATTAATACCCGATTTCCGAATAGTTTTGCTTTTACGATAGCCGACAGTAAAGGTATACCACTACTTGGAAATTTCGATTTATTAGTAAATGAAATGTGTCAGCTTAATATAAAACAGTTTTCATACAGCGGTTATCATTACAATATTTTCATTCACCCACATCCCGAGGTTTACCATTTTGACATAATAACCTCCTGGAAAATTTATAACACCGCAAGTAAACAAATTCAAAAAGGGGTGTTCTTTATCAGCTTTAAACCTGTGATTATTGCGCGTATTTTAAAGCATGCTGAAGTTCATAATCATAGGCTATTATTATTAAAAAATGATATTCCAAACTTAATCGAAATTTCATCTGAAGGTACTCGTATTCAAATGAAGGATCTGAATGGCAATTTCTTTCTAACTACGGATCAAATAAATCGTATTGGTTATAAAAATCCGGTTTCAGGAACACTGTGGGATTTAGTTGATATCCCTAATGAAAATATATTCTCGGAATATCGAAATGATATTATCATACAGACTATAATTATCTTATTCGGTTTTATCGTAATCAGTTTTGTCTTTCTGGGCTTAGCGCGTCGTGAAGAAAACATTCGACTAAAATCTGAAAAAGCATTTGAAAAAATGAAAGATAGATTAGAACAAGCGTTACTATTTAGTAAAGTCGGCATGTGGGAATATGATTTGCTTAGTAAAAAATTTATTTGGTCACGACGAGCCAGTGAAATTTTTCATCAAATGGCACCCGATACATTTGAAGATTATATTGAGTTCGTACCACAAGCTGAACACGATTCAGTTCGTCAATCATTTGAGCACTGCATTAAAACCGGTTTATCCCATCGTATTGAACATAAAGTTAATACTGATGGTCAAAACCAGAACTGGATAGAAATCACCGGTAACATAGAACACGATAAGAAAAAATCCTCTAATAAAATGATTGGATTAATACGCGATATCACGGTTCGAAAATTAGCTGAAGAAAATCGTATTAAATTTGAGATTCAACAAAAAGATACTCTGGTGAGAGAAGTGCACCACCGCATTAAAAATAATTTACAAGGTGTTGTGGGTTTATTACGGCAACACAGTAAATACGAATCCATTGATAATGTCATGTTGGATCATGCTGTTAGTCAATTAAACTCGGTATCATTAGTCCATGGAATTCAATGCGATGATGAAAATCAACATATTTCAGTTTCGCAATTAGTAAGCGTTATTTGTAAAGCAACCCTTGAGATTATGGGTATCAATATTGAACCGGATATATTGTCAGTCTCCAATACTCTGTATTACATTAATGAAAAAAATGCTGTTCCTGTGGCACTCATTGTAAATGAACTTATTTTTAATGCAGCAAAACACACAGCGAATGTATCTGATAAAAATATTCATATTGAAATTTCTTCATCTAACGACACAGTTGTCATTAAAGTTCAAAATGATGATGCTGTTTTACCTGAACATTTTGATTTTATTAAAGGTAAGGGTTTAGGAACCGGGTTATCACTTATAAAATCACTTCTACCAAGAGAGGGTGCCGAGTTGACTATTCAGCAAACTAAAGCCGGTGTGCTTTCAACCTTCACATTAACCACTCCGGTTTTAATTAACGATGAGGATAATACCAATGAAAACAGCACAAATCGAAAAATTGCATAACCAACGCCTGGTCATCGCTGATGATGATTACCTGGTTTTAGCAACACTTAGTGCCGGTTTACGTGATGCCGGTTTTGAAGTCTTTGAAGCATTATCAGGAGAAGAAGCGATTAGTTTGTGCAAGGAAAAGCAACCGGATCTGGTCATTCTGGACATTAACATGCCGCCCGGTATATCGGGTTTAGAGGCAGCTGAATCCATACAACCACTTGGTATTGCAATATTATTTTTGTCTGCTTTAGATGAAAGTGACGTTGTTGAAAATGCAATAAGCAAAGGCGCATTAGGTTATCTCGTTAAACCAATTGATCTCAACCAAATTATCCCTGCGATTGACACTGCTCTCACCCGGTCTTCTGAGATTCAATCGTTACATGATAAAGAAAAAAATCTCAAAACTGCCTTGCACAGTGGTCGTGAAACCAGTATCGCAATCGGTATTTTAATGGCTCATAGCCAACAAACAGCCCAGGAAGCCGAACTGAGTTTACGACAATATTGTCGCAACAAGCGTCTGAAAATGAGCAACGTGGCGGAAAATATCATTCAACAATCCGAAAAGTTAAACAAGCTGGTTAAAGAAATTACTCAATCTTAATGGAGAAAATTCAGTTGTTAGGCATTAGTACGGTTAATTGGCATTTGCTCAGTAACAGACTCAATAACACAATTCATTTCACACTTTAGCAAAATATAATTGACTCTATACATAAAGTCTGTAAAATTGAATTCAAGTTATTTAATTAATGCCTCACCCCGCATTAGTTTCAATTGAAATACCATAAGTTTTATCTCGGCCTCAACCCTGCCTGCGACATACTATTAGTGCTATATTTGTAGCAAAATAGTTTATTGCATATTTTTCAATACAAACTCAGAGCACTTAGTACTTTAGTTGTGTAAAGCACTTTATGTTCTTTATGGTTAATAATTAACCATATAAAACCTTTGATCACTACCGGGATATCTGTTTGCACTCTAATCCCGGTAGCCTTTTTTATATATTTCCTCATTATTTCAAAATTATTTCTATTTAACCTTGCGTTAAAAAGGTCACTTCGTATAGTATCAAAATAAAAAAATTATTTTTTACCAGTTTTAAACGATTTTGAACACTATATAAACAAAATAATAAAATATCGTTTAAAAATTCTTCAGATCGCACGCACGGAAGAGGTTAAAGGATTACTATGTTGCATAAAATGAGTATGCTACTGTTTCTCACACTGTCTGCCTGTTCAACAAGTCAACACAAACAAACTACATACAACGGCCAACTCGAAATTTACCCTGCAGTGATCAACGTATTCGAGCAAATGCATGCTCGTGTTCAAAAAATTGATGTGCTATCCAATGTGTATATCTCTGAACGCGTTTATAATAAAAAATTAAATATAAAATACAATATTAAAGTAACGTATAAAAATAAACTTATTCACGCATCATTACTAGACGTCAAACAACCTCACGCTTATCACAAAACTATGTGGGTTCCTTATAATAGTTTTTTCCCCCTGGATGATTCTAAAATACGAAATTCTATTGAAGCAGAGATATTAGCAATTTTAAATGATAGTGATAATTACACTAAAATTAAAAATGATATTTTAAGTGAAATTGGGTTTCATTATCTCGTTGCAAAAAATATGTCTAGAGCAGAATCCGATAAATGGATTGAAAAAAATATGATTGGTAAAAAATTCATATTGAATTTAACTAATTACGATCCTGAATTTCGAATTAACGATACCAACACTGCCCCTAACAAAAAATACATAGCTCATTTTCGATATAACAGTCAAAAATGGGTAAGCATGGAATTTGATCTTGATCTCTACACTAATAATGCTTTTTACGGCAATATGCCTATCAATACAAAAATTACAACTCTCGCAAATTTCATTAAAGCCAAAATTCAAATATACATCGTAACCTTTGGTTTTTCGTTTGAGCAATTGCTTCCAGAAACCTAGATTCCCCTAATCAAAGTAACCAAATTAATTTAATCTTCTGAATTTCAAAGGTATATTTCTATTTGACATTCATTAGCATACTCCTATAATCAATTACTAGTTACAAACCAAAATCGTTTACATCATAATAATAAATCTAGTACCTTTAATTTTATCCACCATACCTTGTGGGTAAATATCGATAAGCCAGGCCACATACCAGCCTGAACTCACAATAATATAAATGCCAATATCTATCTATTAATCTGATTAAAGAATAAGGATATTATATTTGTTTGTTTAAATTACTCACATCAAAAAAATATTTCATTGTAATAACTGAAATGAACTAATCAGTATAATATTTATTTCCTGGCTTATGGAGGAAATATGAAACGACGTACTTTTTTAAAATTTAGTTCTGCCAGCGCAGCTGTGTTTGCAACAAGTGCTGCGAGTATTCTGAGTTGGCAAGCCAATGCTTACGCTGCAACAATATCAAAATCGTTTACTATCACTGAGGGATTTATCACTCAGGCTGATGGTGTTGATGTCTATTTTCGCGGATTCAGTACTGACAATAATAGCTTGAATATTCCTGGTGAGCCCATTATCGCCAATAAAGGCGATACAATTGATATTACTATTGAAAACACTCTCAACACCGATCATAGTTTTGTAATCGATGACTTAAACGTGAACGAACCAATTGCTGCAGGTAAAACAGTAACATTTCAATTTACAGCAAATAATGTTGGCAGTTTTTTATATTACGATGGATTAAATGCTCCCAATAATCGACTGTCAGGATTGCATGGTGCTATTGCTATTATGCCTACTGGCAGTACTAATGAAGTTTATTCAGGTAGCCCTACTTTTGTACAGCAACAATTTTGGTTATTAAATGATATTGATCCAGCCTGGAATGCGGCTTTTCAAAATAATAATAATCCTCCCAATAATTTTGTTCCGCGTTATTTTACTCTCAACGGACTAAGTGGCCGTCCTCCCGGATCACCCGGATATGCTGATCCTGCCGTTTCCGCTATGTACGATCCACGTAGTGCAGTTCATGGTGCAATTGGTGATCGTGCTTTACTGCGAATATTAAATGCTGGAATGGCAAAACATTCCGTACACATTCATGCCAACCACATGGAATGGTTAACTGAAAATGGTAAACCTCGAAAAGATATATGGCTTAAAGATATTGTTCCCATTGATCCAAATGGTGGTAGTGTTGATGTTATTTTCCCATTCGAGCCGCCACCTGATGCTTGGCCTCCAATCGATAATGCCTACATCGCTAATTTGGAAGCAGACGGATTAGAACTGGTTTATCCAATGCATCTACACGATGAAATGACACAAACATCCGGTGGTGGTCTGTATATGTTTGGAGCATTAACTGATATTTTTTTCACGGCACGTTAATTGAAGCGGAGAACAGATAATGGAGAATAACAAACAAAATAAAACCAATGCGATTAATGATCCTCACATTGAAAACTCTACCCAAAATAATAAATCCGAGAACAACGGTTACGCGACTATCGCAGGTTCCGCAGTTGCGCTTGGCAGTATTATAACTGCTGGTAATGTTATTGCACATGGTGGTGGTGGCAACAACAAC
>JBGMRJ010000103.1:0-9439 GCA_048061315.1 Gammaproteobacteria bacterium | reverse complement strand
AAATTTGGAATTTTAGTGGCAAAAGACCAAACAAATTCATCAGGGTCTTGCAACACAGCAGTTCGATCACCCCAGAAAGCATCTTCTGGTTCACACAAAACAACAGCCTTATTACTTGATGCCTGTTTTGCTAATACATCAATATCATCGCAATAGACATAGATCGATAGTGGTGCAGCCGCTTTACTGCTCTTAGGTGAGATACCATCAGGTGCTAATTGGCAACCTTCACGTATTATCATAAATAATTTTTCACCTTTATAAAGCATGTTAG
The DNA here is from genome assembly GCA_048061315.1 of Gammaproteobacteria bacterium. Classification (GTDB taxonomy): domain Bacteria; phylum Pseudomonadota; class Gammaproteobacteria; order UBA6429; family Thiohalophilaceae; genus CAYQUC01. The sequence goes on along the minus strand of JBGMRJ010000103.1, from coordinate 9,165 downwards.
CATAACTAATACTGCCATCGTCTTCTTTCATTGTTACATCCGTTTTAAAACCAAAGGCCTTTTCATAAAAATCCAGACTTTTTTGTACATCGGCAACGTAGAGGATTGGCATCATCCAGGGGCAATTGTCTTGTCTTGGGTCATTAGTATTTTTAGTGATAGTCATTTTATAATCTCCGTTAAGTTAATTTAAGAAGATGTTTACTGTAATAGAATTAAACATGGCTAGTGACAACCTCGTGCAAAGTCAATGTAGTTTTGCAGGCTACGGCCATTAGAAACGTCAAATTTTTCATCTGATATTATCAGTGTGGTGATGCGATCAACTCTGAATGTTCTAAAGTTTTGTCGTAATTCACACCATGCACCCAGGGTCCAAACTGTGCCCCAAAAAAATAATCCAAGCGGTAAAACACGACGGTTAGATTTTTCTTCTGATAGACTAAAATAGTCAAAATCAATTTTTAGTTTATTGTCAGCAGCAAGCCGACAATTTGCCAGTATTTGAGCGACTTCAGGTTTAATCTGACGAAATGGTGAAATCAGATTCTCTTGTTCAAATCGCGATTGCAGTCTTTCAGGTACAACCGTTTTGATTTTTTGAATCGCCAGTCTCGCGGCATTCGCCAGTTCCTGATCAGACCAACTTTCTACTAACCGGGCACCAAGTGTAATTGCAGTTAATTCATCATCAGTAAACATCAAAGGGGGTAAATCAAAACCTTTTTGTAGAATGTACCCGACACCAGCTTCACCCAAAATTGGCACACCACTTAATATTAAATCTTTAATATCACGATAGATGGTGCGTTCAGTCACTTCGAGTTCTGCTGCCAAAAAACGGGCAGTGGTAACCATTCGATGTGATCGAAGTATTTGAATAATTTGAAACAGGCGATCGGCTTTACGCATTGTTAATTAATGATGTCGAGTAAAATTATTTTTAATATTCTGCATTTCAATTTTAATTGCACTACATTGTTGTTGGTAAATTTCATCAGACAGATTTTTAGGTTGTGAAAAGTCTATCATGTATTGGCAACTGCTATCGTCTATAGGGGTGACTTTTGACGGTAGATACTCCGTGCCATTGGGTTCGGGGGTTGCAAAATAGTGTATTTCACCTGTTTTTTCATCGGCATTGATTCGCAAGTAAAGTTCCCCCATTGGTGTTGAGACTTTATAATGGTCATCTTCTTTTCTGAGCTGCTGGCAAAACTCTGTCGCCCATTCTGGAAAGTTCTCAATATCTGAAAGATAGTGTAAAACAGCATTTTTCGGTGCTGGAATTTCGATGGATAATGGTTCAGTTTTCATAGAGACACTCCTGTTAAATTTTTTGTCTAGATGTTAATGTTGAACGCAAGTATAAGACAGGCATACTGACAGCATTGTGTCAGTAGTCTTTCATGAATTGAAAATTGATGATAACTGCAACTAAACATTTAGTATTATTACCGGGACTGGATGGTACGGGTTTGTTATTTCAACCTTTCGTAGAGCAATGCCTTGAAGCGGAGCAGGTCACTATAATCTCGTATCCGGATAATTATCATATTCCCTATAGTGAGCTTGCTGATTTTGTTGCATCTCAATTACCAAAAGATAAAGACATTGTTTTACTAGGAGAATCGTATTCAGGTCCAGTGGCAATACAATTGGCCAACAGGCGTGAATTGAATATTTCCAGTTTAATCCTGGTCGCTACTTTTTCACATTATCCTGATTCCTTGTTAAAATTTGTATCGCTATGGCTACCGTATAAATATTTGTTAAAGCTACCCATACCCGATTTTATATTAAAATTCGTTTGCTTTGATAAACATGTTAATTCCAGAATTATGGGCTTACTAAAAACGACACTAGGGTTAACACCTACTGCAATTATGGCTAAGCGAATGTCTGAAGGCGTTCACATTGATGTGCGTGATGAACTTAAAGCAATTTCAATCCCTTGTACGTATATAAGGGCCAAACACGATAAGTTGGTTTCTAGAAGTGCTTCAGAAGAAATAAAAAAAATTAATAATTCAGTTGATATAATTGAAATTGATGGGCCACATTTTATATTGCAAACCCGGATACTGGAATGTTATGCTGTCATTAAAACAATAATAAAATAAAACTATCGAACTAAAACTCATTTCAGGGAAAAGAAATGTTTTATGATTTTCAATACCATAAAAATACTCAAATAGCCGTAAAGACTGTTCTGGATAAATTACCAAAGTACATTGATGCCGGAGCTTCAGAAAAATCAATTGCGTTTGCGGTTAAGAATCTTCTTGAAGTAGAACGTCAAAAATTTGAATGGTATCATGATATTCATATATCCGTTTCATCCGGCCAGGATACCAAGCGTACAAAAAACAGCAAATATACTAAACCGGGTAATGATAAAATAGGTCACTCTAATTTAATCAATGTTGATTTAAAATCGATTGATAATACCTGTGTGGGCGATTGTTCACGTTCTTATGTTATCGAAAATGCGAATGTTGTAACAGAGCCCGAAACTATTTACATGGCCGAAGGGATGAGGCTTGCGTATTACATTCATGATGAAATGAAAGAATTTATTGCAGATGACACCCGATTTCATGATTTGTTCGAATTTACAAATGAAATAGTAGTTGCTAATAATTTTGAAAATTTAGTACAAAATAATAATTTTGGCCATAGCATTTCGCTTGATAGCGAATCTCGACTCTATATTGAAAAAGGTAATTTTAACAAGTTAAACGAAATGAATTTCTTTAGTTATAATATTCACGTCTGCAAACAAAACAGTATGTGGGGCTTTCGTTATGAAAATATTTATTTTATAAATCAATATGGCAATCTTGAGGAGTTGTAGCTTGAGCTTGCATTGTCTGAATTAGGGTGAACATCAAAAAGTCTGAAATCAAACTTTAGTTTTAAAATGGTGCGCCCAGAGAGATTCGAACTCCCGACCAACTGGTTCGAAGCCAGTTACTCTATCCAGCTGAGCTATGGGCGCATTGGATTAAAATGATAGTTTAACATGAGAATACAAAAGCAGAAACAGACATTTAATAATTTAAAATCAAATACTTATGTTCGCATAGTGGCTATGGGGTAAGTTTTAGGGTTTAGTTTCGCTGCTATTGTTCAGGGTAGGTTCACAGCCATAGGGTATCTTCTAATTAATTGAATCAATTAGAGGATACATCATGAACTTCATGAAAAAATACAAGATTAATAACTTATTGAAAATAGTGGGCTTGGGCGTGTTTTTTGCGTTGCTATCGGCTTGTCATGCACTGCCGGTACATCATAGTAATTCTCATGGTAGTAGTAGTTATGGGGATTACGATCAAGGTTCATCTCGTCATTCTGGTAGACATATGCATTCGCGTGACTATTAGTATTAAAATAGACGGGTTTCGTGGTATTCTTTTAGCAAATGAAAAAATTAAAACATGAAGCTGAGTTGCTCAAAAAAGCCATCGAGTTGGGTATGATGTATGGCGAAAAAAAAGGCGTCGTCAAATTCGAGGCGACTGACTCAGCAAATGATAAAATTGAATTTATTTATAAACTACTAGTTCGCGATAAACTGATACAACCACTCGCAAAAGATCAAATATCAATTTCCAATTATAAGCATAAACTCGCAATTTGGTTCTCGAAACAACTTCCAGCGGATCATCCTCTACTCGAATAGGCATAAGTTGTTAATTTATATTTAACAAATCGTGAGTTTATTATATAACCTAACGATTAAAGCGATAAAATGACTATTATTGTGAGTGTTGTATTTAACAATAATAGGCCTGTTACTATAAAAACAAACTATATATTCATTGCACGCTAGGATCAGCGTAAAATACGTCCATAATAGTTAAGTTCGCTTCGAAACGGATATTTAAAATTATAATAAGTACTTAAAGGGAATAGAGTGACTTTAAATCAGAACAACCATCCCAATTTAGTTACATCGTTTAGTAAACCGTTTACTGATGTTCGTATCTGGTTAGTACCTATTGCAGTCTCAACATTCTTAATTTACCTAAGCACATCTAATTTTTTATTATTCCACACGTTGGTTGAATTATTTGCAATTGTGGTAGCCATAATTTTATCAGTGGTTGCCTGGCATACTTATAGTTTTTCTAAAAATCATTTTTTAATGTTTTTAGGCACAGGTTATTTTTGGGTTGCAATACTGGATTTGATGCACACACTTTCTTTTCCCGAACTCAATCTGGTTAGTGAAGTTACAATCAACACTACCACACAGTTTTGGATTTCCGCTCGTTACTCAGAAGCAATATTATTACTCATAAGTCCATTTTTTCTGACACGTTCCGTTAAAAGTTTGTACGTCACCAGTTTTTTTGGGCTAGGCTGCCTGGTTAGTTTTGTATTGATTGTTACTAATAATTTTCCAGAAACTTTTATTGAAGGTAAAGGCTTAACAACATTCAAACTGACAAGTGAATATATAATTATTTCATTATTGATTATTGCAATTTTAAACTTAATCTCAAAACGGCGTGAGTTGGATAGTCGAACATGTTCGTTAATAGTGTTATCGATTGTTTTTACAATTAGTTCTGAAATATTTTTTACGCTATATAAAAATATGGCGGCTGTTGAAATTGTAGCCGGGCACATTTCAAAATTATTTTCATTTTGGTTTATATTTATTGCAGTAGTTCGCTCAACCTTAACTGAGCCCTATAAAATTATGGCTCGAGGTTCGAGTACTTATGATGCAATACCAACCCCTACAATTGTTATTGATAAAAATGGTATAATTCTCCAGGTTAATAAGTCAGCCTGTCTGGATGTAAACGTAAAACGTAGTAAATTAATTGGTCAACATTGCCATGATGTTTTTCATCCCCAGTATTTAACAATTGATGAATGTCCTGTTTGTCAACACATTCAAAGTGAACAAACTTTAGATAGCTATGTTATGGAATTTCGAAAGACAAAAATATGTCGTGAATTCACACTAACACCATTTCAAATGATTGGTGATATAGAAGGAATTGTTCATGTTTCACCGGATGTCACCAGACGAAAAGAAGATCGGGATAAACTGATATACCAGGCAAAATTTGATCAATTAACCGGATTTCCTAATCGAGTTTTGGCAACAGATAGATTGGAAATGGTAATTAAACATGCTGAACGGGATAATGTTAGTGCTGCGATTATGTTTGTCGATATTGATAATTTTAAAAATATTAACGATTCTTTAGGGCATATTTTTGGTGATAAAGTCATAATTGAAATAGCAAAACGTATCGCTGAAAATCTTAGAGATAGTGATACCATGGCGCGCTGGGGGGGGGATGAATTTTTAATTATCTTACCGGAATTAAATTCGATTTCAGAATCAGAAAAAGTAGCCGAAAAAATTCTGGGTAAACTATCAAAACCAATCATTATGGAACAAAAAGAGTTTGTAATTACAGTTAGTATCGGTATAGCAGGGTATCCCAATGATGGAGACAATGTTAATTCTTTATTAAGCCACGCTGATGCGGCTATGTATGATGCCAAAAATTCCGGAAAAAACACTTATCGGTTATTTAATAAAGTTCTAAATGATAGTGCCGAACGTCATATGATTTTAGAAAATCATTTACGGCATGCAATTGATAGAGAAGAATTTAGTTTGCATTATCAGCCAATGTACGATTTATCAACTGAAAAAGTAGTTGGTTGTGAAGCATTATTAAGGTGGAATAATGAATTGCTTGGTCATATAGAACCAGAAAAATTCATTCACCTCGCAGAAAAAAATGGTCAGATAATATCAATCGGTGAGTGGGTATTTGAAACGGCCTGTAAAGAAATTTCAAAATGGAACAAGCTTGGGTTTACAGATTTATATGTGGCAATCAATATATGCTCCACACAAACAGAAGAATCCGGTTTTGTAAATCGTTTAAAAACGATTGTCAGCGAAAATGAGATTAGTGCCAAAAATGTAATACTGGAAATTACAGAGAATGTTTTATTATCTGATGAGTTTCAAACAATTGATTTACTAACAGAGTTAAGTGAATTTGGATTTCAATTATCGCTGGATGATTTTGGAACAGGTTATTCATCGCTGAGTTATTTAAAGAAATTTCCATTTGATGAAATTAAAATTGATCGATCATTTGTTCGAGATATTGCAACTGATCCGAGTGATGCCGCCTTATGTCAGGCTATCATCTCTATGGCGGACAGCCTGAATTTAAGGGTCGTTGGTGAAGGTGTTGAAGATATCGAGCAATTGAAATTCCTGACTGATAACAAGGTCGATAAAGTTCAAGGGTTTTATTTTAGTAAAGCGTTAGACTCAACAGATTTTATTGAATACATTAGAAAATCAGCGTAATTAATAAGGTTTTGATTGTCACGGATTAGTTAAAGAATGTGGGGGGGCAGTTCATCCGTGAACTAGAAATCCTTCCATGAGATACAGGTGTTACTTTACAGACTAATACTTAAGTTAACCTTAAAGTTTTCTTAACACTTTCATTATATGTGAAATACTATAGTCCTATAGTTAGGAATAAATAACTACATGTAGCTATTTTTGATTATAATTTAAGCGGTAATTTTAATTTATAATTTTTTCATTTTGGGAACTGGTTCTCACTTTTACATTTATTTAGTGTGGTTTTGTTTGAAAATTATACATTTACAATGAAATTTAATACTGCCTATTACAATTTAATTTCGATACAAACCTTATAAAATCTTTTGTACTTTCTAGTAATATTTAAAAATATTACTTTTTGTTAATAAAAGCAAAATTAAACGATATATTTCAATTAGTTACATTTACTACCTTAATCTGGCACAATTGCTGTATTAAAAGTGTTCAATTGTTATTTATTGTGAGTCTTTTGTGATATTTCTTCTCTATCATACAGAGTAAGCCTGTTATAAATGTTGGAAACTATATGACTAAGAAAGTCCTGATTGTTGAAGATAATAAAGATATATCACATTTAGTGTCAATTCACCTTGCAGATTTAAATTATGCTTTTGATATTGCGCATGATGGCCGCAAAGGGCTGTCTTTGGCTTTAACTAATAATTTTGATTTGATCATTCTGGATTTAATGTTGCCGGAACTTGATGGCATTCAAGTCTGTCGCGAGTTGCGTGCGCAAAATATTAATACACCTATTTTAATGTTAACTGCAAAAAGTTCAGAATTAGACCGGGTATTGGGGTTAGAGATCGGTGCGGATGATTACCTAACAAAACCATTTAGTATTCGCGAATTAATGGCCCGGGTAAATGCGATATTTCGTCGTGCTGATACCATGGTTAAGTCGATATCGGAACCTGAATCAAATGAACTGGAAATTGGTAAATTAATACTGGATTCTAATCGGCGCAGTGTAGAATTTGATGGTATGGCAATTGAGTTAACGGCGAAAGAGTTTGATTTATTATGGTACTTTGCTCATAACCCGGGACGGGTATTCACACGAACCCAATTATTGGATCGTATCTGGGGTTATAGCCATGACGGCTATGAACACACTGTGAATTCACACATTAATCGTTTGCGCTCCAAGTTTGAAAAAGATCCGGCTAACCCTGAATATATTTTAACGGTTTGGGGTGTTGGTTATAAATTTTTTGACTGGCAACAAAATAATTCTAAAAACGAAAGTAATAATAGCGCAGTTAGTTAGGACGTAAGATGTTTCGAACTTTATACAGTAAGTTAGCGATCACCCTGTTTATTATTTTAGGTTTCATTGGTGTAATACTAATGCAGCTTATGAATTACTCCAGTGGTTTATATCAGGCAGAAGTGGCTCAAAAATTAAATGTTAAACTTGCCGATCACATTGTCCATGAAAATAAATTAATTAAAAATAATAAAATTAATAAAGATGCACTTGAACATGTATTTCACATGTTAATGGTTATCAATCCTACTATAGAATTATATCTTCTTGATACGACCGGCAAAATACTCGGGTTCTCAGCTCCTCCAGGAAAGGTAGTTCGAAAGACTATAAGCCTTGATCCAATTAATAGTTTTATTGCTGGTAATCGACAATTTCCACTGCATGGACAAGATCCCAGAAATAATGACAGGCAAAAAGTTTTTTCAGCATCGGAAATAAAGTCCGGCAATAAGCTTGAAGGATACTTATATATAATATTAGCGAGTGAAAAATACGAAGGTGTTGCTGAAAAATTACAAGACAGTTATATTTTTCGCTTAAGTTTATGGGGTTTATTAGCCGGTATTATTGCAGTGTTCATTATTGGTGCAATGTCATTTTCCATTATGACGCGTCGACTTCGAAAATTAAATAATGCCATGATCGAATATTCTGATGGTGAAATACTAGCAAGCATTAAACCGGATTACAGTGTTAAACAAGCAGGTGGCGATGAGGTTGATCAGCTTGGTAGACAATTTTTGTTGATGGTTGATAAAATCACATCCCAAATGAATGAGCTTAAAAAAGTCGATAATATGCGACGTGAGCTGGTTGCCAATGTTTCTCATGATTTACGAACACCCATTACTACTTTGCAAGGTTATATTGAAACTTTGATAATTAAAGGTGAGGGTATATCGAAAGAGGAACGTGGAAAATATTTAAAAGTGGCATTGGATTATTGTCATCGTCTAAGTCAATTAGTAACCGAGTTATTCGAGCTTTCCAAACTCGATTCCTGTGAATCGATTATTTATGCTGAACCATTTTCAATTTCTGATTTAATACAGGATGTCGTGCAAAAATTTACATTGCGGGCAAATAATGCCGGTGTTGATCTACGCTGCGCTCAACGCGCCGGTGGTGCAATGGTCCATGGTGATATCGCAATGCTGCAACGGGCATTGGAAAACCTGATCGAAAATGCTTTGCGACATACCACCAAAGGTGATCGGGTTGGTGTTGATTACTTATTAAAAGACGATAAAGTTATTGTTAAAGTGAAAGATACTGGTTGTGGAATTCCGCAAACAGAATTAAATCATATTTTTGATCGTTTCTATCAGGTTGAAAAAAGCCGGGTAAGTGGAGAAGGTTCTGGACTTGGTTTGGCTATTGCAAAACGAATATTAGAGCTCCATGGCTCAACGATTCAAGTACAAAGCAAAGTTAATTTTGGAACCACATTCACTTTCAATATGCCGAATTATAAAGC
>JBGMRJ010000102.1:0-9475 GCA_048061315.1 Gammaproteobacteria bacterium | reverse complement strand
TTTCATGTCCGGATTGCACCATTTAACTTAAAACGTATGTACAACACTATGTGTAAACTACATTCGTTTTAAGTTAACGGGACAGCAGTGGTTATTTATATAAAGGTATACATTTACCTATTTTGATATAAATATCACAAAAAAATAGTGAATCAACTTTTATTTAATAAAGTTCCGGTTATTTTGGACGTTAGTTAATTGAGTCGAAAAAATCGATGAAAATAATCTGTTTAAGCGAAAATATCACCACTATTACCTACTTAAATTAGTTAATTATCAGTTCTGAAAGAGGAATCCTACGTGATGCCAAAAAAAGCAGTTATGTCATACATAGGAATTACCCCCCAGGAATTAGTGTTAATTAAGAGCTTCTACAAACTTATCAAATGGGTACAAACGGTTTATGAATTTAAAGAGTTCAATGCCACAGAATTTTCTGATGTATTGTTAGTCAATGCAGATAGTAAAGAAGCAATGGATCAATGGCGAATGTCAGGTCGAAAAAATACCGCTAATACAATACTAATCTCAAATGAAGAACAAAATTTAAAAGGAATAACGTCATTAAAACGACCAATCAACATTAAAAAATTTTTAGTAAAGCTGGAAAATATTACTTCAACAGAACTGGTTCATGATTTGTATGAGGATATAATTTCTGAATCCATAAAAATACTTGTTGTTGATGACAGTATATCTGTACACAAATATCTAGAACACAAATTACCGTTGTTAAGTAAAAACAGAATTGAAATGACCTTTGCCGAAACCGGTAAACAAGCAGCACGAAAAGTAAAAGACAATATTTATGATATCGTATTCCTGGATGTAATGATGCCAGGTGTTGACGGATACAAAGTGTGTAAATGGATTAAAGCAAATTCAATCGCCGAAGTGGTTATGTTAACAAGCCGAGGATCACGTTTTGATAAAGTGAGAGGAGCAATGTCAGGATGTGATATGTATTTAACAAAACCCCCTCAGGATATTAAATTAAGAGAAATTCTGGATAGACGCAGTAAAATTTTAATTGAAAATAACAGTCAAATGGTTCGAGTAAAGAAAAATAGTCAAATATAACAGGAGCAAACTATATGTCAGCAAAAAAAATATTAATTGTCGATGATGTCGCAGCAGATTTAGCAAATTTAAAATCGATTTTATCAACTACGGGTAAAAATATAATTTCAGCAACAAGTGGGAAAGAAGCAGTTGAAAAAAGTTTAGCTGAAAAACCGGATATGGTTTTTATGGATATCGTAATGGATGATGTCGATGGTTACAGTGCCTGTCGTCAAATACTTAAAAATCCGGAAACTAAAGATATACCGATTGTATTCGTAAGCAGTAAAAAACAAAAAGCCGACAAATTATGGGCAGAAAAACAAGGTGGCCGAACATTAATTTCAAAACCTTATACTGAAGATGATATTTTGAATCAGCTTAAAATATACGTGTAATTGTATCTTATGCTCAGTAGTGATACTAAAAGCAGCTTACCCGTACCCAGTAGCGCATTATTAAAGCGTTTTAGTACATCAGATACTAATGGTAAGAAATCAGAGACTAAAAATAAACCCGTAGCTAGCGGTTTTAATTCATTTGCAATTTTTGCTGGTGAATTGGGTTTAATTCTAGAGTCAGAAAAAGTTGTGAGTGAAGTAATTGATATTTTGCCAATGTGTACAATACCGAATGCACCCTCATGGTTGTATTCAATGGCAAACTTACGTGGAAATATAACACCTGTTTTTAATTTATTGGATATTTTTGGATATCCTAATTCAAATAACATTGAAAATAAAAAAATACTGGTAATCGGTAGTAAAGAACAGGCAGTTGGAATTTTAATCGATAAAATTCCATTTAAAATTGAATTAAATTATAACGATAAAGTCGATGTGATGGCGAATTTACCTGAAAAGTTATCACCTTTCGTCAGAACCTGTTATGAAAAAAATAATTCTCTATGGGTAGACTGGGACGTGAATGGTTTTTTTAATTCACTCAAGGTTAATAATTAAGCTGGAAATAAAGAGCTACAACTGAAATACATTAGGAGCAAAGCATGAATTTTTTTCATAACTTAAAGATAACGCATTATTTGATTATTGTAATGGCGGCCGCATTGATTAGTTTTATTCTTATTGGCTTGACGTACAATAGCATTTTATCTTTTGAACGTGAATCGGCCCAACGAATAACAGAAATTGAAAAAAATTCAATATTATTAGAAGAAACACAAATTGCATATTTACAATCCAGAATATTGGAAGAAAAGTTTTTTGCAACATATGATGGAACATTATTGCAGAAATACAGTTCCACATTGAAAACCAGTTATTATAATATTGAAACGCTGATTAATAATGTTCATTTAGAGCAAGAAAGTGATGATTTGAATTTATTATCATCAAATATTAAAAAATACGAAAAAATATTTAATAAAGCAACAACTCTTGTAAAATCAATAGGATTAGTAGACGAGAATTCAGGTCGGATAGGTAAGCTGAGAAAAAGTGTTCATAATGCAGAAAAAATAATTCGTAAAATTGGCAATGATCGATTATTAGCATCAATGCTTCAAATGCGTCGTCACGAAAAAGATTTTTTAGTGCGTCACAAAGTGAAATATTTAACAAGGTTCAATAAAGAAAATGATAATTTTTTAAAAAATCTTAAATTATCAAAATCAAATAGCACTTCCAAAAAAGCAATACGGGATAATATTATCGGATATAAATTAATATTTTCTAATATTGCTAATGACATTACAAAACTAAATCAGTTACGAGAAGTTATAGATTCAAAAGTAGAATTAGTTGAACCTGTTTTTGCGAAAGTTTTAGATAATAATGGTGATTACAAGGAACTAATTTTATCTCAGGAAAAAACAACAAGTCGAAATATCTCATACGTTTTTATTACTGTTATCGTTTTTGGAGCAGTTTTACTTGGTTTTATGTTGTTTTCCCTGTCACGTAAATTATTAAAATCACTTTCAGTTATTACTAATACAATTACCCGCTATTCAGAAGGTGATAATGACATCCGTAATAATTTGAAGTCAAGTGACGAACTCGGCGAATTATCCCGAACTTTCGATTCAATGCTTGATGAACGAGTTGCGTTACAGGAAAAATTGGAAATTGAGAATGAGTTGTTGAATGACTCCATTATTGAACTGCTGGAATCCACTTCCAAGGTTAGTGATAAAGACCTGACTATAAAATTAAAAGTGTCTGAAGATGTTACCGGACCATTATCCGATGCGATAAACCAGGTGGTGGAAGAAACGGCTAGTGTTTTAAATAACATTCAGCTAGTTGCAAATAAAGTACAAAATGCTTCTGAGACAGTTAATGAGCAGGGACATAAAGTTAGTGAGATGGCCAAACACGAACGCGAGATTATAATTGATGCGGTACACAATCTGGAATCAAGTGCCATTTCAATGAAACAGATGACAGAATTAGCACAATCGTGTAATAAAATTGCGGCACAAACATCAAGCTTTACTGACGATGCGCTTAAAACTGTAACCGAAACAGCAACGGGTATGAATGATATTCGTGAAACCATTAGTGAAACAGAAAAAAGGATTAAAAGGCTTGGGGAGCGATCGCAGGAAATTACAGCCGTTGTTGATATTATTAACACCATTGCAGAACGAACTCATGTGTTGGCATTAAATGCGAGTATGCAAGCAGCTGCAGCAGGTGAAGCTGGCCGGGGATTCTCGGTTGTTGCCGACGAAGTGCAACGTTTAGCAGAAAGTTCGCGTGATTCAACATCTCGAATTGCATCACTTGTGAAAAGTATACAAACGGAAACAGCAGAAACAATGTCTGTTATGAACAAAACAATTGATAAAGTGGTTTCAGGTTCAAAATTAGCAGAAAAAGCGGGTAAGGAGATGATTGATACACAGAAAAACACGGTTGATCTAACTAAAGCTGTTAGTCAAATTGCAGAACAATCTGAAAAACAAATGGAAGTGAGTAATGAGATAATGAATAAAGCTATCAGTATTAAGGAGTATACGGAATCAACAAACGTTGAATTAGAAGAGCAAGCTAAATATACAGACAATTTAACAGAATTCTCTAATGATTTAATTAAATCTGTCTCAATTTTTAAACTTCCAGCTGCTTAAACCATTTATGGATCACTTTGAACAGATGTCTTCGTTATCCGATTTTTCGAGTTCGTCTAGTGAACTGGAAAAAATTGAGTGTATTGAAGTACTAATTAATTCAAAAGACACGGTATCGGGTTTAATCAATACAACGAGTGATTATTCTGGATCGAAACATGATTTAGTTTTTATATATGCTTTATTTGAAAAATGTATAGTCGAAATTGTTAAAATAATAGATGTTTGTAAACAATATCCCGATTCAAACACAATTTCGGAGTACGGAATATTGTTTAAAAAAAATATTGAGGTTATTAAATCTTCTGAACCCGGGTTCACTGAAGCCTTTACCAGTCTGTGTGTTTTATCTAAATTGATTGATAATGCTCAGGAATATATTGTTAATGATTTTAAAGCAGACAATAACGCTATTATTGATTCTATTTCACATCGGTGGCAGGAAATATTTTTTAAAAATATACCTCATGAAAATAACGCCAGTATTTCTATCGATTCAACTTTAACAGTAGATGATGATATCGATTTTGATCTAGAAGAAGATTTTTCCAGCTTTGAGTCTGATATTATAGGTGATTCTGATAATGTCATTGAACTACTTGCAAACGAACTTAAGAATATTTCAAGTGATCTAGAGGACATATTATTAAAAATAGTTTACGGTGAAGATGATGAATTACTGAGTGCGGTAACAGAATATGTTACGTTGGTTGAATGTTTGATGGAAGCCGGTAAATCGGTAGATTTAAATGGTTTAGCCGATGTTTGTAGTTTCATCATTGAGAATATCACTATATTGTCCAGCTATTCAAAGTCAGATCGCGATAATGTATTAGATCTTGTACAACCGTGGATTATGCTGGTTCAGGAATATTTATCAGAACCGGCTACTGACCAGAAATGTTTAAATATTGTAAATCATCTGGAAAACACTAATTGGCCTGCACCGCTAACGGGTACGAATTGGCGTGACTTATTTACCAAACTTGATAAGGACATAACCAACTCTCTGGATAGCAAAATAGATGAACATCGGGAACAAACTGCATCAATGGAAGATGTTCTACTGGAAATAGCCCAAGATGCAAGACCCGAAGTAGTTGATGCTTTTATGCAAGAGGCACCACAATTAGCAACCGATTTTTCGACTCACATTGCATTAATTAATAAAGGTGAAAATATTAGTGCTAATCTTGAAGCCGCGCAGCGCCTATCACACTCATTAAAAGGTTCAGCTAATTTAATAGGAATTAGTGGTATAGCCAATTTATCTCATAATCTGGAAGACATTTTTGAATTATTGCTTAAAAAACAAATTCAAAAAATACCAGATGCTTTGAATACAATTTTACAAGAGTCATCTGACTGCATTGAATCAATGATCGATGCGGTATCAGGTGAAGATGATATTCCACAAAATTCTTTGGTTATTTTGCAATCAGTATTAAATTGGGTCACTAAAGTTTCTAATAATGATTTCTCTTATGAAAAAAATAGTGTTCCTGTTGAATATAGCAATGATGAACCAGATGAGAACACTGTTACTGTTAGATCACCCATTATTACCGATAATATACGTGTTTCGACTTTAACGATTGAAGAAATGTATCGTTTGATAGGCGAGGTTTCTATATCGGTAGGTCAAATTCAAACACAGGTTCGACATTTATTACAGCAAAGTGATTTCTACCGTCAACAAGATAATATGGTACAAACACGTCGCTTTGATTTGGAAAACATTATTGATCTACGGGGTAAAGATTCAGTACAACATCGATTTCCCGCTAATGAAAATAGAAACTCAGATTTTGACGCATTAGAAATGGATCAATATGATGATCTTTATTCCACAACGCATCGTTACATTGAAGCAGTGGCAGACTCACGTGAAATATCACATGCAATGCATTCAGAGCTAATCAAACTCGATGGCTTATTTTTACAACAAAGCAGATTAAATAAAGAGCTCGAAAATGTTGTTATCGCAACCCGAATGGTACCCGTTTCAAGCATTGAATCGCGGTTATATCGAAATATTCGTCAGGTATGCCGTGCAACTAATAAAAAAGCAGAATTACAGCTTGATGGCCTCGATTTAATGCTTGATGTTGAAGTTCTTAATAAGCTTGTTAATCCTCTGATGCACATATTACGCAACTCAGTTGATCATGGTATTGAATTTCCGGAACAGCGTGAATTTATGCACAAAAAACCCGAAGGTAGAATTTCCATGAAATTCAGCCATGACGGTAATCATGTTCTTGTACAATGTAGTGATGATGGTCGTGGTCTGGATTACGACAAAATACGTGAGACAGCAACAGATAAAAATTTATTACGTTCTGATCACCAGCCAGATAAAAAAGAACTAGCACGTTTAATATTGACCCCCGGATTTTCAACTCGCGAGACCACAACACAGATATCCGGACGCGGTGTCGGTTTAGATGTTGTACATGATACGATTAAAGAATTAAAGGGGACTTTAGAACTAGCCGATGGCGAACAGCATGGTTTACAAATTACTATTCGTCTTCCGGTTAGTCTTGTTACCAGTCATTCATTAATCATTAGCAGTCAGGATAAATTATTAGCCTTACCGACTGCCGCATTAACTCAGGTGTTAGCACCAGGAACCGGTCATTTTAAGCGTTTGGGTGATTCGATGACCTTTCAGCTAGGAAAAAATATCTATCCGGTTAGAACAATAGCGGGCTTATTAAATCAACAACAGTCGGTGATCGATGAAAGTAAAACAGTTATTTTAATACGCAGTGATACCGGAATAGTGGCAGTCACGATTGATATGGCAGTTAATAGTCATGATTTAGTGATTAAAAGCACCGGTTCATATGTTGGCGAAATTCCGGGGATACTCGGAGTCTCCATATTGGGTGATGGTAGCATTATACCGGTACTCGACATACTTGAATTATTAAGGTCGCCGTTAACATTGACACGAAATAAAACTGACGATAACACAATTATAGTTAAGCCCAAATCGAATTTGCTACGGGTATTGATTGTTGATGATTCACTTAGTGTCAGAAAATCGCTAACACAGTTAGTTGAAGATGCAGGGTTTGAACCAATCCAGGCATCAGATGGTGTTGAAGCCATGAATTTACTTGAGAAACGTCAAGCCGATATTGCATTGATCGACATGGAAATGCCACGAATGAATGGCCTGGAGTTAACTCGCCACATCCGTGGTAATGAAGCAATTCGTAATCTCCCCATTATTATGATCACTTCACGAGCACAACAAAAACACAGGGAACACGCAGAATCAGTTGGAGTTAATGTCTACGTTACCAAACCTTACACAGAAGATAAATTATTAGATGAAATACTTAATCTGGTAACAGCGTAGTTATGGAAATACAAAACACTCAATTTGCATTAATCAATTTTGATAATACCAATTTATTAATACCACAATCAGAAGTATCGGCAATTGAAATGATTACTATCGTTGAAACTAATACTATCGGTAATAGTGATAATTACGATAACAAGACAATTGGACAATTTGAAACAGATTCAGGGAGTTGGCCCGTATTTTCGATATCCGCTAATTTTACTGCACGAAATACCAAAAGAGATTCTGATCGATATTGTGTTTGTTTTCAAAATCAACAACAGGGACAATTTGGGCTTATGTGTAGTGCGGTATCGTCATTTCAATTTGAAGAGGAAAATACATTTCCTGAAGCAATACCAGAAATGATGCAATTACCAGAAAGTCCAATCGACAAATTAATATATTACCAAAGCTGTTTTTACTTAATGTCTAATGTCAATAAAATGTATCAATATTTAGTTGAGGTTTAATTTCATGGAGAGTAATGCCTGGTTATTAAAAGATATTAATGGAGATTATTTTGCAGTTTCAGAAGTCGAAATGGTGGAATACATACCGACTGTGCAAATTTTTTCTGTACCGGTGACACCAACTTATTGCAATAGTATTGTTCCTTGGCGAGAACAACTTATTCCAGTTATGAATATTGCGCTATTATTTGATACACCAGATTACAATGAATTCAATAAAATTGGAATATTCGCATATCAGATCAACCACAATACTCCGCTACAATATCTAGCCATACCGATTCAAGGTTCACCAATTCATATTGTTGTTAAGGATTCACAATTATGTGAATTACCGGATCGCTTTAGTGGTGATAAAAAGTCCATTGCACTCTCGTGCTTTAACTACCAGGAACAGTCCGTAGTCATTATAAATTTAAATTATTTAGTAACAACAAACTTTGGTGATGGTTCTCAGGGGATTAAAATGTGTGAACAGAAATTGAGGGCTAATCAGATAGAAGTTTAAAATAACGAGAAAATTTACGCTAGCGAATAAATACTCGATAGCGTAAATGAGATTAACTAATCACCAACACTTCTAACGGACATAATATTATTGTGTTTAAGCATTGATTCAGTTTTAATATAAGTTGCTTTTTTGTATTCCAAAATTTTCGAGCGTGGTTGACCTTTTGCAACGTATTCACGGGCACTCATTGCACCAGCTGAATCTCCAATCATTGTAGTGCTGCGTAGTTTGGAATCATCAAAAAACTTGTTTAAAACCTGTTTTTCATAACCTTTGTCAATTTTATATACGTAATCTACAGCCATAATAGACCTCCCTGTTAAAGTTAAATAGTTTAGTGTTAATGTGAGTAAATTTAGCAACAGTTAGAACACCCATTAGCTTGTTATTGCGTTGCAATAAAAGCACCCTCTCATGTCGTATGCTGCAATTAGTTTAAATAAAAATAAACTCATTACTGTTATTCTCATTAACACGGATAACATTATCACTAATCACTGTGCTGCTCAATATGTTACTGTTAGTAATGTTAGCTAAATAGTTGAATTTGAAACAATTATGACTATTAAATGAACAATTAGTGAAAAATACAGAAGGCCAGTTTATGAGTTATGTCGATCCAAACAGGGATGAATCACTGAACGTATTTGGTGAAAAATTAATAGCCTGTGGTAATGATATCGAAACCGGTTTTTATCGTGACAATCATTGCAATACCTGTCCTCAAGATGTTGGTTCGCATACGGTCTGCGTTCATATGACTCAGGAATTTTTAGAGTACTCCCGATTTAAAGGCAATGATCTATCTACCCCAATTCCGGAACACAGTTTCGATGGTGTGAAGCCCGGTAATACCTGGTGCTTATGTGCGTCACGGTGGTTAGATGCTCATGAAGATGATATGGCACCACAAGTCTATTTAACAAAAACGCATATAAAAGCTTTGGATATTATACCGATTGATGTGTTGCGAA
>JBGMRJ010000101.1:3998-9649 GCA_048061315.1 Gammaproteobacteria bacterium | reverse complement strand
ATTAGTATTTTAATATTATTTTTAATTGGAATTATTTTCCTTAGTAAATTTTACAGTAAAAAAATAACCTTGTGGAGCAGTGATCATACACCAAAGCCTCAATTACTAAGCCAGTTAACCTGTGCATTAACAGTCACTCTATCGAGATACATTAATTTCGTGCCCGCAATCTATTTTGCTGTCGCTTATTTTAATATTATTAATATTGATGTCACACCAAAACCGTTTATCGTTATTGGAATTAATGGTTTCGCGATTGTTGTTACATTAAATATGATAATTCATTTCTTTTTGAATTCATCGTTATCCATTAATAAACACGAACCTCGCACAAAAGAAAAAGCTATCAATCTGGTCCATCGTTTAAAAATTCTGGTTACAATTATATTTTTAGGTTATTTGTTATTTTCAACATTGTTTTTTCATGATTTGTCTAAAGCTGTTTTGTTTATGTCGCGTGCTATTTACGGCACAATATTGGTACTTAATCTGGTTTGGGTTATTTGGCTTATTGGTTATTTTCACAAACTGGGAAATAGATTAATTGTCAAAATATCACTTTCATTAATATTTATTGCAGCACTTTCGGCCGAATGGATGGGCTACCGTAATTTTTCACTTTATGTGCTTGAAATAGTAATGGGGACATTATTTTTACTGGGTTTTTATTCAGTACTGTCAACCGTAATATCAGAGTTTATGGATAACCTTGAGAAAGGTAATAATCCAACTGCTATTCACGTTCGAAACTGGTTTGGCGTTCGAAAAGATCAACGCATTCGCGGCATCATCTGGATACGATTAATAATTACCTTATCAATGTGGCTAGCCTTTATAAGCCTGATAATTATAATCTGGCAAGTACCAAATGCTTATATCGATTTATTGCTTATCAAAGTTATTGAGGGCATATCCATTGGCTCGGTTAAATTAGTACCGATTCAAATATTAGAAGCAATTGTGGTGTTTTCAAGTATTTTGTTAATAACCAGTTGGTTGAAACGACGTCTTGAAAAAAAATGGCTACCTAAAACCTCTATTGCTCGAAGTGCTCGGGAATCTTTATCTACTATTAGTGGTTATATTGGTATTATGATCGCCATAATATTTGCTCTGAGTTTTATTGGTGTCGACTTTTCAAAATTAGCGCTGGTTGCTGGTGCCTTATCTGTTGGTATTGGTTTTGGATTGCAAAATGTTGTTAATAATTTTATCTCGGGCTTAATTTTATTATTTGAACGCCCTATTAAAACGGGTGACTGGATTGTAGTGGCTGGCACTGAAGGACATGTTAAACGGATTAGCATTCGTTCAACTCATATTCAAACCTTTGATCGTGCTGATGTTATTATACCTAACGCAGAAATTATTTCCGGCACAGTTACTAACTGGATGTTACGTGATCACAGTGGTCGTATTAGAGTACCAGTTGGTGTTGCCTATGGCACCAATACCGAACTTGTTAGAGATTTATTATTGGAAGTTGCAAATAATCATTCTGAAGTCATTAAAGCTAATTCTGTCATAGCTGATCCTGTTGTTCTCTTTATGGCATTTGGTGACAGTAGTCTCGAGTTTGAAGTCCGCTGTCATATTTATAACATTGATAATCGTCGTTCAATTATGAGTGATTTAAACTTTGCTATTGATAAAATATTTCGTGAGAATACTATATCAATTCCATTTCCTCAACGTGACATTCACATAATTAAAGACAATAAAGATATTGAGTCCGGCTCCGATTCTGAAAGCTAGTTCATAACGATGAAATTTTCTGCGTAATTGAAAATTTCATCCTATACTCAATTGAAATGCATATTTTGATGAGGGTCTAACGCTGTTTGATTTTGTTAAAAAACGTAATGCCAGGAAGCCGTCAATTGGTGTTGAATTCACAGCCGAGAGTGTTGCTGTGGCTCAGATTAGTTACGATGCAGGGCAGCAGCCACGTCTATTGTTTTGTGAATCAAGTTCTGTTCCTTCAGATTCGAAATCAGCTGACGTCATTAAAGCGTATAAAGATATCAGTAAAAGTATTAATTTGAAAAATCTTGTTATCAATTCTGTGATTCAGCAACAAGACCGGCAATTATTGCTTATCGAAGCCCCACAGGTTGAATCGTCTGAACTTAATGATGCAGCCCGCTGGAAAATTAAAGACATGATCGACTTTAGCGTTGACGATGCCGTGATTGATGTAATAGAAATTCCTAATATTAAAGAGTTAAAACGAACACCAATGTTATATGCGGTTGTCGTTAAGCGCGATATCATACAATCAGTTGTCGATCTTTGTAATAATTGTGGTAACGAATTATCTGTAATTGATATACCGGATATGGCACAACGTAATGTTGCCGCGCTATTAAGTGAGGATCAAAATGGTGTTGCGGTATTAGCCATTAATTCAAATAGCAGTTTGTTGACGATTACCCGTCAAGGTGAGTTGTATTTATCCCGAGAACTGGAAACCGGATTTGAACAATTAATGGCGACAGTTCAAAACCAGGATTCAGATTTAGATCCTGGTTCAGTTGGTATGTTGCAGGCACTGGAACGGATGGTTTTGGAAGTGCAGCGATCACTTGATTATTACGAAAGCCAATACAACCAACCCCAAATCAATGCACTATATCTTGCACCGTTTGCTTACGATATCCCAGAAATTAAGGATTATTTTTCAAGTCAGCTTGGAATTAAAACCCGAATGTTGGATTTTAATGTGTTATTTTCCACAAATGAACCGATCGCTTATCAGCTGCAATCCGATGCATTTAAGGCGGTCGGAGCAGCATTGCGTTAAATCGGGCTTAATTGTATAAATATTGACCAATACTTCACCTTGCTCACTTTTCATTGATTTTTCACTCACACTTAGCAACACATATGTATATTAATTGTACAAATTAATTTTGGCTCAGTATTTGCTTACTTTATAACCTAAACATCTTATATATGAGTGCCGATATAGAGAGTTATGGGTTTACAGTTAGCACAGCAGGTTAATTTATTTCAATCCGAATTTCATATTCGGTACGACATTGTTTGTGCCAGAAATGTACAAATGCTGCTTATCGTAATAGTTGCTCTGTTATCCGCAGTATCCGTTTATGATTATTTTCGGGAGCGCAGTCAAAATAATTACCTGGTCGAACTGCAATCACAACATACCGAGCTTGAAGTCCAGCTTCAAAATACCAAACAAACGGCACCTTCAATGATTGTTGATAGTAATTTAAAGCAACGTGTTACAGGATTTAAACGTGATGTTGAGTTAAAACAGCAGGTGTTAGATGCTTTGAGCGGGCAATCATTTGGTAACACTTCCGGTTTTTCAAGGTTTTTTAAAGGATTGGCAAAACAAAATGTAGCCGGTTTATGGCTGACCAGTTTTAAAATTACCAACGGTGGTAAAGATATCGGTATTAGTGGTAGTGCATATCAACCCGAGTTGGTTCCCGACTTTTTAAGTAATTTATCAGCTGAGACTATATTTCAAGGAACTAATTTTCAAACCTTTCAGGTTAAACGTGAAGAAAATCCAACCCGGGTGGATTTTTATATCGATACCCAATTCGTTGATGCGATGCCATGAAAGAAAAATTAAAACAACTACATGCCAAGTTCGATGCGTTACAGCAGCGAGAGAAGTTATTAGTTTCAGGATTAATATTTGTGCTGCTAATTATAACATGGCAAATAGTGATATTTGATAAGTCTGCAATTGCAACAGTGAAGCTCAGTAATCAAATAAAAGCGCAACAACAAAAAAATTCAGCCACGAAAATTGAAATTAGTGCCTATCAGGAAAGATCAATAAATAATCCAAATGTAAAACTTAAAAAACAACAGCAGCAATATTTAAATCAAATTGAAATTTTAGATAAAAAATTAAATGCCAAAATGAAAGGTTTGATTAGTCCAAAAAAAATGACAGCAATGCTAAAAGATATATTTAAAAGTAACACAGATTTAACCTTAATCAGCCTGGATAAGCTCAGAACGGAATCGATGTTTAATTTTTATGAAAACAGTGAGTCTGGTAATACAAATTCAGTATCAAATAAACTTAGTGTTACCGATGATGTTAGTAATAAGGATAGCGGGGCAACAGCAGTAGTGTATCGTCACCCGGTTAAAATAGTATTTACCGGTAATTTTTTGAATGCTATGAATTATTTGAAAACGATTGAAAAAATGCCGTGGGATTTATATTGGGATGCAGTGTACCTGGATGTGGAAAAATATCCGAAATCTAAAATAGTCATTACGGTTTTCACCTTAAGCCTCAAAAAAGGCTGGGTAGGAGTTTAATAATATGCTTATAAAATCAGTGGCTATATTCATATTATTATTTTTAGTCATTAAGTTTAATACTGTAATGGCAAATACCTTGTTTGATCCAACCAGACCACCCGGAGCTCAAACACAGAAACAATCTAAGCCATCAAGTAAGCGGTACCCATCCTGGCGTTTAAGTAGCATTCTTATTGCTAGTGAACGAAAAATAGCAACGATAAACGGAAAGTTACTACGCAAGGGTGATCGTGTTAATGGCGCGACACTGATAGATATACAATCATGGAATGTAACTCTGGTGAAAAATAATAAAACATTTAAAGTTTATATGTTTAAGAAATTAAAAGTTCGTAAAGAGCAATAGAAGCCAGGTAATAATGTGGAATAACAGTAATGAGTATTAGTAATACAAAATTAACCATCAGCGTATTAGCCATTAATGTGTTTATATTGTCGTGTGCAACACAAGATGAAATTAATAATAAAAAACCATTGCTCGATGAGATTAACGAATCTTTAAATGATAGTATTAAAGAAAATGAAATATTAAAAAGCACGGAAATAAATTCAGATGAAATAACAAATGCACTTATTCCATCCATTAATCTTAATATTCCCAACCTGAATTTAGATACTGCGAAAAATGTAACTTCTCAACGTTTTGATATAAAGGTAAATAAAGTTAACGCAAAACATTTTTTTATGGGGCTGGTGGATGGCACACCAATGAACATGGTTTTGCACCCGGATATAAAAGGAAAAATCACGTTGGATTTGAAAAACGTGCTTGTATCTGATGTGATGGAAGTGACCCAGGATGTTTTTGGTTATGATTATGTTCTAACCGGCAACACTTATAAGATATTTCCTAATATAATGCGTACCCGTATTTTTAAAGTAAATTACCTCAATATTAATCGTAAAGGTGATTCGCAAATGCGGGTTAGCTCAGGTCAGGTGACAGAATCTAATCTTAATAATTCAAATTCATCCGGAAGTTCTAATAGTAATAGCAGTAGAAATAATTCCAATCGAACACGGGAAACTATTTCAGGAACACACGTTTCAACAAGCTACAAAACTGATTTTTGGGCGGATTTAGAAAAAACCCTAAAAGCATTATTAGCAAAAAAAGAAAACCGCTCTGTTGTGGTTAATGGCCAGTCGGGTATTGTGGTAGTGCGCGCATTAACATCCGAGTTACGTGTAATTGATGAATTTTTAAAGCGAACACAAAGTAGTATACAACGCCAGGTAATATTAGAAACAAAAATTCTGGAAGTTGAATTAAATGATTCATATCAAACCGGAATCAATTGGGCTGCATTGAGTCAGTCAGCAAATGATCGGGC
>JBGMRJ010000101.1:0-3898 GCA_048061315.1 Gammaproteobacteria bacterium | reverse complement strand
ATTAATAATCAAAAAGCAGTGATAAAAGTGGGTGTTGATGAATTTTTTATAACTGATTTATCATCTAATACCAATAACACCAACACTTCGAATAACACAAATAATAATGTAGAGTTCACGCCGTTCTTTTCAGGTGTCGCATTGGATGTGATTCCACAAATTAGTGATGATGGTATAATTATATTACACATTCATCCAACCGTTAGCCTTGTTAAAGAGAAAATTAAAACGATTGATATCTCTGGAATTCAGTCATTAAATATTCCACTTGCAATTAGCACGATAAGAGAAACAGACAGTATTATTCGTGCCAGGAATGGCCAGGTTGTGGTTATTGGAGGGCTTATGCAAAATGCAGTTCAAAATAAGGAAGCTTCGGTTCCCTTACTGGGTGATATTCCACTTATTGGCGGATTATTTCGTCACACTCAAAAAGTATCCAAAAAAAGTGAGTTGGTTATTTTAGTTAAACCCATAATTGTCGAAAGTGATCATGATTGGAATAATCAAATTCGTGATTCCCAAAATACATTTAATAGTTTAAGCATCAGGTAACACATATGTATCAACAACATTTTGGTTTAAATAAATTACCTTTTTCCTTGTCACCTGATACGGATTATTTTTTTACCTATGGGCACTATTCAAATGCACTTAATACTTTGATAGTGGCATTACGGGCCGGTGAAGGTTTTATTAAAGTGACTGGCGAGGTAGGCATAGGCAAAACAATATTATGTCGTAAACTGTTAAATGTGATGGAGGATGAATTTTTAACAGTCTACATACCCAACCCATTACTAACACCAATGGGATTATATCTTGCAGTAGCTGAAGAGCTTGGCATTGATATTAACCGATACACGCACCAGCATTTGATTATGAATAAAATCAGTGAGCAGTTGATATATCTCGCTCAACGCGGTCATCGGGTTGTGTTGTGTTTAGATGAAACACAAGCAATGCCGGATGATTCTTTGGAAGCATTACGATTATTAACTAATATTGAAACCGAAAAATCGAAATTGTTACAAGTTGTGCTATTCGGACAACCGGAATTAAATGAGCGATTAAGTCATCGTTCCGTACGTCAATTACGACAACGAATTGTTTTTTCATATAATCTAGAGCCCATAGACCGCCAGGGTATGGACGCTTATATTCAGCATCGTTTACGGGTAGCTGGTTTTACCGGAATAAATTTATTTCATGATAAAGCCATGCAACATTTATATCAGGCAAGTCATGGTATTCCAAGATTAATCAATATTTTAGCGCACAAAGCATTGTTAGTCGCATATGGTCGAGGTAGTCGAATCGTTGAATCATCCTGTGTTGATTTTGCAATTAGTGATACTGAGGAAACCAGTAATCGTAAGATAAAATTTCAGTTTATATTACGTAATGCAGCTGCACTGGTCTCATTAGTACTAATAACATTAGCCGGATCCTATCTGGTAACATCATAAGAACTAACGGGCTATAGGGTAAATTAAATGAGTGTAATTAATCAAATGCTACACGATTTGGAAAATCGACGTTCACAAATGTCGCCCAATAATAATTTTTCTTATCAAAATTTAAGTTTTGTCCCAAACTTGTTAAACTCCAATAAGTTTGAAAAAATAATGTATGGTTTGATTCTGTGTGTTGTTTTAGTTAGCTTAGTGCTATTTGCTTTTAAAGTGCAGTATGCCGATCAAAAAACTACAATACCCACTATAATTAACGCTCAAGCAAAAACAGAACCAGCTTTAAAACCAACACCGGCCAGTATTGAAACTTTACCCAAACTAGCAATTACAGAAAAAAGTCGTCCAAAACAACAGGCTGAATATGAAGTCGCTACTTCAGTTATCAACCCGGAAGAAAAAGTCGTTGTTAAAAAAATTGTTACCGGAAAATCGTTTTCGGAATCTAAAAATAACAGTAGTGAAGCAACAAATAATAAGCGAGATAGTGTCGTTTATAAACGTAATCGAGAATTATCAGCAAAACAGAAAGCTGAAAACCAATATCAATCAGCGTATAAATACATTCTTTCTGGCGATACAATTAATGCTCAGGAAGCATTACGAAATGCGTTAATGGTAATGCCGGGGCATACAAAATCTCGGGAATTATTAGCCGGTATTTACATTAAAAATGGCCGTATTGTTGAAGCTCGGACTTTATTGCAATATGGCATGCGAATTTCACCGGAGCATACGATTTTTGCAAAACTGTATGCGCGAATTTTAATGGATGAAAATGACATTGTAACGGCTATTTCAGTTTTGCTTCGTAATCCGCCTGAGCAAAGTGTTGATGCTGATTATCATGCGTTATTAGCAGCTTTGTATCAAAAAAATAATCAGCACCATGAGGCAGCAAGTGTTTACAACCAGTTATTAAAATTACGTGACAGTAACGGTGTCTGGTGGTTGGGCATGGCAATTTCACTTGAAGCATTAGGAAAGAATTCGCAGGCCAGGTTAGCGTATGAAAAAGCTAAAATATCAGGCAATCTTAGTACCGGGCTTGTTAAATACAGCAATCAACGTGTCACTGCACTTAAGGATATTGCATACCCTTAAAATAATAAATGTATAAAATAATCAGCACGCTTCGTCTTTACATAATTTGTGCCACATTATGCTATCGATAAAAAATATAACTTAAAATTGTGTGAATATTTAACTGAAATTGAATGCTTTGTTGTCTACATTTAAAATGCTGTTTGCGATTAAAAATTGTTAAGCAAAATTTCCAATGAGCATGTAGGGAAAACCCTACATAAATAGACCTTTAGACTAATTTGATTAGTTTAAATAGTGAAAGTGTTCACTGTTGTTAAACTATTTTGGGTATATAATTATCATAAATAGTTTAGCGTTACTCTGGAATAAACGGTATAATTACATGAATGGTATTACAATCACTGCTAACGGAAGGCGAAAGTGACTACAATAGCTCCACATCGATTTACTTTAATGAATGTGCTTTTAGCAGGTTTAATAACCACTATGCCAATTATTAATAGTGCATCAGCAACAGAATTGTATAATCTAAAAGCAAACCCTATCGCATCTTATAGCAAAATCAATACCGCTCGACTTAATTATCGTTACCGTGAAGAAACCGGCGTTAGTCAACGACTCTATACTCAGGATGAGCTGCTCGGTGTAAAGAGTTTCTCCGAATCCGAAATCAGAGCAGCAAATAGCCTTGAGCAATACAATGCGACTATTTATTATGCGCTTGGTGATGGCTCTCGCCATAACCATAACAGTTTACTCTCAGAGCGGCATGGCTATAGTATTGATTTAGGAGTAAATTTTAAATTTATCGAGCAATCCTACGAATCAGAACAACGGCAATCCGGATTTCGGGGCTATTCTGATGCTTACCCCATGTTTTCAGCCAGCGCCTTATTTGATTTACCATTATCCGGCATGACGGCCAGTGTCGAAGGCAGTTATTATAGTCACAATACCAGTGAGCTGAGTGAATACCGCGCAAAAGTAACCTACCAAATCGATAACATTTTCGGCGTTTCCGGTGGTTGGGAACAACGGCAATACCAGTTAGATCAAGCTGAAAAATTCAATTTTGATAAACAAGGCTTATTTGTCGATTTATTCTACCGATTCTAAACTGTATCTGTTCCCTTCTTGCTAACAAATTCATAAATGCTCATTTTTAGAGCGATTTTATACTGTGTGAGCTGTTTCTTTCCTCGACCGTTTAGCAAAAGTTAACACTAAAAAATAATACAATTTTATTAGGTAATTTTATCTAATTTTGTACGTATTCAGATTGACAGTTACGCCAAAATAACGCGTAATAAGCCTTTAATGGGGACAACCTAAGGATAGGGACATGGACCAAACACTTGCAACACCGCCGACTGATAGCA
>JBGMRJ010000100.1:0-10137 GCA_048061315.1 Gammaproteobacteria bacterium | reverse complement strand
GGTAGTAATAATCATCCGAATCCTTTCAGTAATTTTTGGTTCCTAAAAAAATTTATAACAACGCATTAGTTTGAAAATAGGTGCGTCCAAAACTGACGATAACAAAAATAGATAATCCTATAACAAGATTAATTGCTATCAATATTCGAATCTGAGCCAGCTTACTGGCCGCTACTTGCCAGTTACCTTCTTGTACGGCTATTTTGAGTCGCTTATAAGGTGCGAAGAATACGTGCAGGAAAATTACCATCATTACGATTCCAAACCAGTGCATTGCAATAATAAATAACGGGGCATCAGCAAAGCTGCCATAAGTACTAAACAGCATAAAATAACCGGATGCTAGAATAGTTCCTATCGCAACCCAGACCCATAGAAAAAATCGGTCAAAACAAAGTGACCATAGTTGCAGTCTTTCGGGAGGCGGTAGCAATGATCCTGCAACCGGGCGTAACACCATGTAAGCGAAAAACATTCCCCCCACCCAGATGACGGCTGCAATTAAATGCAAACTGATAAATAATGACATTGTTATTTCCCCTTTTCTGTATTTGCACTTTTTAGTGCATTTTTATTTAACCATGATTTTACTTTCGAAACTAAAGAATCATCCATTCTTGCAAAAAAATGATCAGCGCCAACCACTTCTACCTGACTATAATTTTTATTAGCCGCTTTTAGTGCAGCTTTAGCGCGAGCCGGTGCTGATTTTATTACTAATTCCAAATCACGACTACCGTATAGATCAAGAATGGGTATTTTTAATTTACCAAGTACTTTGACTACATTAAGTTTGTCATCAAAGTTGTGTGAGCTCATACCGATTCCGACAAATGCTTTAATTGGGTTATCGGGTTTTTGAGTGAGATAATAGCTTGCCATAGTTCCACCAAAACTGTGAGAGATAATCACGATATTATCTATTTTGTTACTACGCAGAAATTGTATTGCTGCTTCAAAGCGCGCAGGCACTTCTTTAAATAAGGGTAAATAGTCTTTTAATGTTGCATCATTATTTAAAATGGGCATTTGGATTGATAATGTGGCCCATCCTGAATCAGGTAATTCGGTGCGTAGCGGTTGGATAACATCAGGCCAATTAGGATGCACTCCGATTCCGTGTACTAGAATGATGCCGCCACGCGTTTTTTCGGTTTGAGCTGGTGTAAAAATCCCCAAAAACCGCTGTTTTCCGGCTTTGAGCCATGTAGCATTGCCGGTCATAATACTATCGCTAATTTGATCGGCCCAACGCTTTTCCTTGGCCAGGTCGGAGCTCTGTGCAAGCCTGAAATTGAATAAAATATGGATTAAAATCAAATAGATAATTAATTTTTGCGTCATTGTGAGGAATTTTGAGTTTTTAAATATCATGGCTATATAGTAAGACTTATGGGGCTAATTTGAAACAATCTGAACGGAAATGCTGAAAAAACTCTGCTGATCAGGTAAAGTTCGCGGTTCCTTTATGCGTATTAGAAACACATGCTTAAATTATGTTTCCTGCGCTTAACGATTACACAGATTATCGAGGTATATAAAAATGGCTGATTTCAAAATTGCACCTTCTATTTTATCTGCAGATTTTGCGCGTTTAGGCGAAGAAGTTGATAACGTGCTTAAGTCCGGTGCTGATATTGTGCACTTTGATGTAATGGATAACCATTATGTTCCAAATTTAACCATTGGGCCATTGGTCTGTGATGCCCTACGTAAGCACGGCGTTACTGCCGAAATCGATGTTCATTTAATGGTAAAACCGGTTGATCGAATTATCCCGGATTTTATTGCCGCCGGTGCCAGCTATGTCACTTTTCATCCTGAAGCCAGCGAGCATATCGATCGGACCTTGCAAATGATTCGAGAAGGTGGCGCTAAAGCCGGTTTGGTATTTAATCCTGCAACACCATTGGACTGCTTGAAATACGTGATGGATAAAATTGACATGATTTTATTAATGTCAGTTAACCCCGGTTTTGGCGGACAAAGTTTTATTCCGTCAACACTAGATAAATTAAAAGAAGTTCGTAAGCTCATTGATGATAGTGGCCATAGTATTCGGTTGGAAGTCGATGGTGGTGTTAAAGTCGATAATATCCGTGAGATTGCAGCCTGCGGTGCGGATACCTTTGTTGCCGGTTCTGCCGTATTTGGTGCCAAGAATGATAAAGATGCGGATATTTATAATACCGTAATCAAACAGTTCAGAGATGAGCTTGCTAAAGCTTAATCCGTTGGCTCGATAATATGACAATTAAAAAACCTGAAATGGTGTTAATCGATGTTGATGGCACCTTAGTCGATAGTGTGCCCGACTTAGCGTATTGCATTGATGAAATGATGATAGCCATCGGGCAACCTGCCTATGGTGAAGGTAAAGTACGTGAATGGGTAGGTAATGGTGTTGAGCGATTAGTTCGCAGGGCATTAATCGGTCAATTAGACGGTGAGCCCGATGAAGCGCTATTTCAAAAAGCCTATCCCTTATTCATGGATCTTTATTCCGAGAATACCTGCAAGCGTAGTTGCCTGTATCCCGGTGTGAAAGAAGCATTGGATTATCTGGTTGCGAGTAACGTTAAACTCGGTTGTGTTACCAACAAGGCTGCACAATTTACAATACCTTTATTAAAAACGCTCGGCATACACGATCTGTTTAGTATTGTCATTAGCGGCGATACTCTGGCAAAGAAAAAACCGGATCCACTGCCCTTATTGCATGGTGCCGAATTTTTTAGCGTAAAACCTGAAAATGCACTGATGCTGGGCGATTCAGTCAGCGATGTTAAAGCGGCACGAGCAGCCGGTTTTCAGATTATCTGCATGAGTTACGGTTATAATCACGGTGTTGATATTAGAGAATCCAACCCGGATGCCGTGGTTGATTCCATGATTGAAATTAAAGATATTTTAGAAGCAGCTTAATATTTACCGTATATTGATTTGAAATTAAATCAAAAAATTGATTTAATACCCCTTTAACCTGGAGACAGTAAGTGGACCCATATAATGCACATTGGCGATGGCGCGGCGACAAGTCAGCGATTAACCATTTGCATTCGTGCGGGCATCAACTTCAGGTAGAATATAATGAATCAGGAACAATTTAGTCAGTATCAATCTCAACATTTCAATCGTGTACCGGTGGTACGAGAGGTCTTCGCTGATCTCGATACACCGCTAAGTACTTATCTCAAATTAGCCGAAGGTCCTTATTCCTATTTGTTCGAATCCATTCAGGGTGGCGATAAATGGGGTCGTTATTCCATTATTGGTTTACCGTGCAGCAAGGTTGTGCGTGTTTATGATAAAACAATCAAAATAACTGAAAACAATAAACTGATTTCAGAGCTCACTGTGGATGATCCGCTGCAATGGTTAGAAGATTTTCATGCATCCTATAAAGCTCCTGAGTTGGATAACATGCCGCGTTTTGTGGGTGGTTTGGTGGGGTATTTTGGTTACGATACGATTCGTTATATTGAACCGAAATTAGGCAAGTGCCCGAACCCTGATCCATTAGGTGTGCCTGATATTTTATTTATGGTGTCCAACGAAGTGGTGGTGTTTGATAATATCAGTAGTAAACTGATTATTGTGATTCATGCTGATGTCAATGAAAACGATGCGTTGGTAAATGCAAATAAGCGTATTGATGAGTTGTGCCATAAATTGCAACAGCCCATTATTCGATCTGAAAATTTTTCTAAATCAAAAACGGCAATAACCGAAGACGATTTTGTTTCGGGTTTTACACAAGAGCAATATGAAAAATCGGTTGAAAAAGCCCGGCAATACATTATTGATGGTGATGCCATGCAAGTGGTGCTATCGCAACGTTTAACAATACCGTTTGAATCGAACCCATTGGATTTGTATCGGGCGTTACGCAGTTTAAATCCATCACCCTATATGTATTATATGAACCTCGATGATTTTTATATCGTGGGTTCATCACCTGAAATATTAGTGCATCTGGAAGATGATATGGTCACCGTTCGACCTTTAGCCGGGACACGGCCACGTGGTAAAAATGATGAACACGATAAAGCATTAGAAAAAGAATTATTAGCCGATCCAAAAGAATGCGCAGAACATTTAATGCTAATCGATTTAGGTCGAAATGATATTGGGCGTATCGCTGAAACCGGTTCGGTAAAAGTGACAGAAACAATGGCGATTGAACGTTATTCGCATGTGATGCACATTGTCTCAAATGTAGTCGGCAAACTGAAAAAACAAAAATCAGCGATAGATGTATTACGCGCCACATTTCCGGCGGGAACATTATCCGGTGCTCCTAAAATAAGAGCAATGGAAATTATAGACGAGCTAGAGCCAGTGAAACGCGGTGTCTATTCGGGTGCAGTAGGTTATCTGTCCTGGAATGGTAATATGGACACAGCAATTGCGATTCGTACTGCGGTGATTAAAGATAAAAAATTGCACATTCAAGCGGGTGCCGGTCTGGTTTATGATTCGATACCCAAAAATGAATGGGATGAGACCATGAACAAAGGGCGTGCAGTTTTTCGAGCAGTATCATTAGCTGCCGCCGGACTTGATAATTTTGGTTCTTATAAAGAGGAGGATAAATAATGTTATTAATGATCGATAATTATGATTCCTTCACTTATAACCTGGTGCAATATTTTGGTGAATTAAAAGCCGATGTTGAAGTGCATCGTAATGATAAAATTACGATTGAAGAAATAGCGGAAAAAAATCCGTCTCAAATTGTCATTTCACCTGGGCCATGCGATCCAAAATTGGCGGGTATCTCGATAGCCACCATTAAACATTTTGCTGGAAAAATTCCAATTCTTGGTGTTTGTCTCGGGCACCAAAGTATTGGCGAAGCATTCGGTGGTAATATTGTTCATGCCCGAGAGATAATGCACGGTAAAACTTCAATGATGTATCACAAGGATACCGGGGTATTTAGCGACTTAAATAATCCGTTTGAAGCAACACGTTACCATTCCTTAGTAATCGAAAAACACAGTTTACCGGATTGTTTTGAAGTAACCGCATGGACTCAAACCGATTCTGGTGACATTGATGAAATCATGGGAATACGTCATAAAGAATTTAATATTCAGGGGATACAATTTCATCCTGAATCCATCTTGACGGAACACGGCCATCAAATGTTGAAAAATTTTCTTGATAACAAATAAAACTGTATAGGAAGCTATTATGGATATGCCATCAGCAATTAATGCCGTTATTGATAAGCGTGATTTAACTCGTGATGAAATGACGGAAGTGATGCGGAATATCATGACTGGCGACGCAACACCGGCACAAATCGGTGGTTTCCTGGTTGGTCTGCGCATGAAAGGTGAAACGGTCGATGAAATTACCGCGGCTGCCAGTGTTATGCGTGAGCTGGCAACGGCTGTTGAGGTTAGTGGCGAACATGTTGTTGATATTGTTGGTACTGGTGGTGATGGTTCCAGTACCTTTAATATTTCGACAGCCTGTACATTTGTTGTCGCCGCTGCAGGTGGCACGGTGGCAAAACACGGTAATCGTTCGATATCAAGCAAGTCTGGTAGTGCTGATTTATTAGAAGCCGCCGGCGTTAACCTGGATCTTGATGCCACACAAGTAGCTAAATGCATTTCAGATGTGGGCGTCGGTTTTATGTTTGCGCCTAAGCACCATAGTGCAATGAAACACGCAATCGGACCGCGTAAAGAGATGGGTGTTAGAACAGTCTTTAATTTACTGGGACCCTTAACCAATCCTGCCGGTGTGCCGAATTTATTATTGGGTGTCTATGATGCAGCCTGGGTTGAACCGATTGCAATGGTATTACAAAAATTAGGTACGCATCACGCCATGGTAGTACATTCCGATGATGGTATGGATGAAATCAGTATTGCAGCGGAAACCAAGGTATCCGAATTAAAACAAGGCAAAATAACAAATTATAAAATCAACCCGGCAGATTTTGGTTTGCAACAGTCAGACTTAAAATCAATCGTCGTTGATGGCGCTGAGCAATCACTGAAAATAATCAAATCAGTCTTTAATGGCGACAAATCACCTGCACGTGATATTGTGTTATTAAATTCCGGTGCGGCTATTTATGTGGCGGGTTTAAGTGATTCGCTTGCATCTGGAATAGAAAAAGCCCAACAGGTTATCGATGATGGTTCGGCAATGAAGAAACTCAAGAGCTTAGCTGAATTCAGTCAAGGTCTTTGAGCCGTAGAGCAACGGTTCAAAAAAATAAACAGGCATTTTTATGACAGACACTCCTGACATATTAAAAAAAATTCTAGCAACCAAGCTAGACGAAATTAGCTTTGGCAAAAGCGTAACTTCTTTAGATTCAATGCGTGAGCTCGCGAAAGATGCATCAGCTGTTCGTGGTTTTATTAATGCTATAAAATCAAAACATCAACACCAGCAAGCAGCCGTTATAGCTGAAATTAAAAAAGCTTCGCCGAGTAAGGGCGTGATGCGCGAAAACTTTGATCCGGCACAAATTGCCAGCTCTTACCAACAAGGTGGTGCAGCCTGTTTATCGATTCTAACGGATCAGCAATACTTTCAAGGGCATAATGATTATTTAAAACAGGCACGGGAAATTTCCGGTCTACCGGTAATTCGTAAAGATTTTATTATTGATCCTTATCAGGTTTATGAAGCTCGGGCGATTGCTGCCGATTGTATTTTATTAATTGTTGCCGCTTTAGAACAGCAACAGCTTGTTGATCTGGCTGATTTAGCACACGAGTTAAATATGGATGTGTTAGTTGAAGTTCATAATGGTGATGAATTACAGCGAGCGTTACAGTTGTCTTGTCCATTAATAGGAATTAATAATCGCAACTTACGAACATTTGAAGTGAGTTTGCAAACAACGATCGATTTATTACCAGAAATCCCAAATGATAGAATCGTGGTTACTGAAAGTGCGATACATTCGAAAGAGGATGTTTTGTTAATGCGCTCACATCAAGTGAATACATTTTTAGTTGGCGAAGCTTTTATGCGGGCACCCGAGCCGGGTGAGATGTTGCAGCAGTTATTTTGTTAAATCGTTTTAACGTGTTCCAAAGACTACGATGGTTTTACCTTTAACACTAATTAATCCCTGTTCTTCCATAGATTTTAGAACGCGTCCAACCATTTCACGTGAGCAGCCAACAATTCGCCCAATTTCCTGACGCGTAATACGAATTTGCATGCCATCAGGGTGAGTCATCGCATCGGGTTGTTTGCACAAGTCGAGCAGGGTACGGGCAACACGGCCAGTAACATCCATAAACGCCAAATCACTTACCTTGCGGCTAGTGGTTCGAAGACGGTTTGCCATTTGTGAAGTGATAGCAAACAATACATCGGGATGTTCCTGGTACAGTTGGCGAAATTTTGTATAACTGATTTCAGCAACTTCACAGGGTGTTCGCGAACGAACCCAGGCACTACGGTTAGGTTGGGTATCGAATAATCCCATTTCACCAAAGAAGTCACCTTTGTTTAGATAGGCGAGTACGATTTCATGACCATCTTCGTCTTCGATAAGAACGGATACCGATCCATCGATAATATAATACAGCACATCGGGTTCATCACCGGCATAGATAATGACGCTTTTTTGAGGATAATGCCGTCTGTGGCAGTGTTCCAGAAACTTATCTAAAGACTCAATACCGGTTTGTTTTAATGCTACCTTGGTTATACTGGCCATACTTAAACCTACATTTCCCTACTGTTAGTTAATTCATGATACCCTAATTACTATAAAAAGCCATAGTGTAACATTTATATAGTCTGGCAATAATAGGGCAATTTTGCTAGTAAAACTGCGAAAAGTGTCATGCAATTATCAAAGACTTACAATTAATATTTGGAATAATATATGAAAGCACGAATTAAATGGATAGATAACGCCATGTTCGTTGGACAATCCGGAAGTGGTCATTCAGTGGTAATGGATGGTCCTCCTGAAAGTGGTGGTCAAAATCTGGGTGTTCGTCCGATGGAAATGCTAATACTCGGAATGGGCGGCTGCACTGCATTTGACGTTGTCCATATTCTAAAAAAATCACGTCAGAATGTTACCGATTGTATTGTTGATATCACCGCAGATCGAGTAGCTGAAGAGCCTAAAGTGTTTTCTAAAATTCATATTCATTTTATTGTAGATGGTATCGCGCTAAAAGAAAAACAGGTTCAGCGGGCAGTGGAATTGTCGGCTGAAAAATATTGTTCAGCATCAATTATGCTTGGTAAAACTGCCGAAATCACCCATGATTACGAAATTCGAAATAGTTCAAATGATTAATTGGTATTAGAAATAAATTTTTAAGGATTAGAAATGGAGCGACCTTCAAAAACAACCGGTATGCGGCATGTGGCACTATGCGTAACTGACTTACCCGCATGTGAACATTTTTATGTTGAGCTTATGGCTATGGCAGTAGAATGGCGACCGGATGATGATAATGTTTATTTAACCAGTGGTAATGATAACCTGGCATTACATCGCGATGCCCGAAGCTTCGATGGACCGCAACGATTGGATCATATTGGATTTATAATCGCAACGGCAGCTGACGTTGATTCATGGTATGAATATTTGGTGAGTAACAATGTGAAAATTCTAAAAGAACCTAAAACCCACCGTGATGGGGCTCGAAGTTTTTATTGCGCTGATCCGGATGGTAATACCGTGCAAATAATTTATCATCCGCCGATTGCTAAGATTTAATTTTTAAACCCAATAAGCACTACGGGTCATAATTTTTGAAGTGAGTTTCATTGCTACCTTAACTGGCATCGGTAATTCAGCACCACCTGCCTCAAGCGCATGGGTGGCATGTCGGCCTTCATCTATTTTCATTTGTTCTAAAATGGCACGGCTTTTTTTATCATTAGAGGCTATTTGTTCCAGGTGTTCATCTAAATGTTTAATGACCTGATGTTCGGTTTCGGCAACGAAGCCCAGGCTCCATTTATCTCCAGCAAGTCCTGCGATAGCTCCCATGGCAAATGAACCAAAATACCATGCCGGATTTAAAAAACTGGTATGTGTATTTAAGTTTTTGATGCGAGATGCACACCAATCCAGATGGTCATTTTCTTCAATAGCCGCCTGGTTCATTTTTTCTCGAACATTATCTAACTTGGCGGTGAGTGCCTGGCCTTGATATAACCCTTGAGCAGCAACTTCGCCACAGTGATTAATTCGCATTAATCTGCCAGACAAGATTTTTTCCTGTTCACTTAAATCAGTTTCATCAACTGTTTTAGCTGGGTTAGCGCGATCTGTGGTTTGAGGCGAGCCAAACAATGTTCGCAGGCCATTATCGAATTGGTTAATTAAATTATCAAAAGGGGTAAATTGACGTGAACTCATACTGTTACGATACAAGATTTTTACAGTCAGGTAAATATTTATATCGTGGTATATTACTAAGCTGTTAATAATTGTGCTATTAGTGACACTGGGTGCATTACTGTAACTGATTGATTATTCTTGTGTAGCCCTTTGCGTAAATGCATCGCGCAACCGATATTGGTTGTTAGCACTAAGTCGGGTTTCAGTTCGGCTATTTCCTGAATCTTGGGTGCGCGTAACTGATCTGCCATCATTTTATGAGTCATCATATAATCACCGGCTGCGCCGCAACAAAATTTGTTTTGTTGTAATGGCTGTATCTGAACCCCAAATATTTTAGTTAATAATTTATAAGCGATATCAGATTCCTTGAGTACATTGCGGTGGGTACACGGCTCATGAATTGCAATGCTTTGTTCCAGTTTTTTGAATTGCGCAGTATCCGGTAAATTATGATATATAAATTGGGTAACTTCAGAAAGTTTGGTCGTAAATGCGAGTGCCGCTGTTTGCTGGTCAGCTGAGTCCCAATTTAATTGATGATATTCCGATAATTGCGCACCACAGCCGCTGGCAAAATAAATAATATGATCGATTTGTAAATCATTAAATAATGCAATATTTTCTTTAGCATAATTAATAGCGGCAGGTTCACGTCCGGCATGTGAGTCTAATGCGCCACAGCATTTTGATGCCGGAGTAATTTTCACATTAAAGCCAATAGCATTTAGAACCACAATAACATCGTTGAGTGTCTGGGTATCGAATGATGAACC
>JBGMRJ010000099.1:0-10166 GCA_048061315.1 Gammaproteobacteria bacterium | reverse complement strand
CATTCTTTTGCCGCTTCTATTTGTGAAAAATCTGTATCGATAAATAAAGAAACCTTAACTCCACGGCCTTCCAGTCGGTTACACGTTTTTTTAATATGGCTAAGTTGAGAAACTACATCCAGACCACCCTCGGTAGTGAGCTCTTCCCGGCGCTCTGGCACGATACAGCAATTCTCAGGTTGTATTTTAAGCGCATATTCTATCATGTCGCTAGTAGCAGCCATTTCGAGGTTCATCGGTGTTGTTAAAGATTTTTTCAACAGCTCAACATCTTGCTCCTGAATGTGGCGACGATCTTCACGCAAATGCAAGGTAATACCATCGGCACCCGCTTTTTCTGCAATCGCCGCAGCAAGAACAGGATCAGGAAAGCGTGTTCCTCGTGCCTGGCGAAGAGTGGCAACATGATCAATGTTGACACCTAATAATATTGAGCTAGACATTATATTTCCATTTTAACTGATGTGTTTTAAGTGGCTTTCCTGCTAAATAATAATTAATAATATAACGCATCAATTTTTTTGATTCGTATAGTGACGTTTTATTCACTAAATTACCGTTTTCCAATGAAAGTAATGTTTCACCACTTATTTGAATGCTACTTTCTGATAACTTTTCCAATACCGGTCCTTGTTCAATTTCAAAATAATAGCTTTTATGTAATTCTACTTTTTGCCCAGTCTCTACTTCGATTGTGAGATTTAAACCATAACCCAACTCTTGAAATAAAATGCATTCGAATTTTCGTAAATTCGCTTCAATATTACTGGCAGATTTCAAACTTAAAATTATTTCTGAATAAGCTTCATAAAGTATTTCGTGCGGGTCTTCTTTATGCAAAAATCGTAAAATTAATTCATTAACATAATAACCACATAATAAATTCGTACCGTATAAATATTTAAAAACACCATTTAGCTCAACATTGGTCAACGTGTGCAATTCTGTTTTTCCAACCCAGGAAACCAAAATTGGAGTAAACGGTTGTAAAACACCGAATAAAGAACGCTTTCTTTTTTTTACCCCTTTAGCTATAACAGATACACGCCCGTAATCACGTGTAAATAAGTCAATAAGTAAACTGCTTTCTTTATAAGCACGACTATGTAGAATGAAAGCATCGCGCAACGCAAAACGACTTTTATCAGTCATCATCATAGCCGAGGCTTTTTAATGCTCGAATGTCATCTGCCCAGCCTTCTTTAACCTTTACCCATAATTCTAAAAATACTTTAGAGCTGATTAATTTTTCAATATCGAGTCTTGATTTTTTGCCAATACTTTTTAATCGTGCACCATTCTTACCGATTACAATAGCCTTTTGTGAACTACGTGAAACCCAGATTAAAGCTGCAATATTCGTTATTTTTTTCTTTTCCGTAAACTTTTCAATTTCAACGGTTAAATCATAAGGAAGCTCCTGGCCTAATTCGCGCATTAATTTCTCACGAATTATTTCGGCCACCATAAATCGTTCACTTTTATCGGTAATCTGATCTTTGGGGAAATAAGCATCGGCAACCTGCAAGTATTGAACTACGTTTTTTTCCAGCTCTTTAACATTAATACCTTTAGTTGCCGAAATAGGAATAATTTCGACATAATTTATTTTTTTAGAAATTTCTGCCATCAAGGGTAATATTTTTTCTTTATTTTGAATTTTATCAATTTTATTTAACAACACAATAATAGGAACAGTCGATTCCTTAAGCTTCTGCAAAACAACATCATCTTGTTCTGTCCACCTGTCGGCTTCTATTAAAAACAATATTAAGTCAACATCATAAAGAGCACTACTAGCAGATTTATTCATATATCGATTCATTGCGCGATCTGATACATGAATTCCGGGAGTATCAACATATATCACTTGTTCGGATTCAGTGGTTTTAACACCTAATATACGATGGCGTGTTGTTTGAGGTTTTCGAGAGGTGATACTGATTTTCTGTCTTAATATATGGTTCATTAATGTGGATTTACCAACATTTGGTCTTCCAATTATTGCAACATAACCACATCGAAATGAATTACTGGATGTCATAGGTTTAAATACTTTAATGCATTACTGGCTGAGTGTTGTTCAGCCTTTCGCCGACTAGGACCCTCACCATTGAATTTTTTTTCCACGTCAGAAACAAAACACTCAACAATAAATTTTTGCTGATGTGATTTACCTGTAATACTGACAACATCATAATCTGGAATGGGTTTTCCTTTTGACTGCAAGTATTCCTGCAAACGTGTTTTTGGATCTTTTAACTCTTCTCCAGTAACACAGTTTTCTAAAAGACTTGAAAACAAACTCAAAACAAATTTTGATACTTCGCCAAAATTTGAATCCAAAAATACTGCGCCAATGATAGCTTCCAGGGTATCTGCTAAAGTAGACGATCGTCTATATCCACCACTTTTTAATTCACCGGAGCCTAATTTTATAAAATCACCCAGACAATACTCTTGAGCTACTTTCGCCAGAGTATCCCCTTTCACCAGACTAGCCCTTAATCGACTTAAATCTCCTTCCGATATCTCAGGAAAGCGCTTATAAATATCAATACTAATTATAGTATTCAATATAGAATCGCCTAAAAATTCAAGCCGTTCATTATTTTTTTTAGCAAAACTTCGGTGAGTTAAAGCTAACTCAAGTAAATTAGAATTAGAAAATGTATAATTAAGTCGTATTGATAAATCATTCATCTGCAGCGGGTATTTTAACAACATATTTAAAGGTGATGTACAAATCAATATTCCCGATAAAGGGTTCACGAACTTCATACTCCACATCAACCAAAAACATGTTGGCATCTCTTGAAATTTCAATTTCAGCGGCTGTTACAGAAGTCGTCATATTAATATCAAAACGTTTATGAATAATTTTTCGCAAAGCAGATGAGGTGCTAAATCTTTCGCTACCATCGGCTAAATCACTAATGACAGACTTAACACTATAGTTCTCTAAATAAATGGGGGTTAATAAAATTAAAATATAGGCAAAAAATCCA
This sequence comes from Gammaproteobacteria bacterium, assembly GCA_048061315.1. Taxonomy (GTDB): domain Bacteria; phylum Pseudomonadota; class Gammaproteobacteria; order UBA6429; family Thiohalophilaceae; genus CAYQUC01. The sequence continues at coordinate 7,158 of JBGMRJ010000099.1, read as the reverse complement.
ATTAAAAACAATACTATCATCCAACCTATTCCGGTCATGCCATTTTGTGATTTTATACTTTTCATGTGTTACACCACTTTATTGTATTATTACTTTATGGGTCCAACTCGCTGCCATTCACCCCAATGAGCAAATATAAAAAATGCTTCGCCAACTAAATTTTCCTCTGGTACAAAGCCCCAATATCGGCTGTCATTGCTGTTATCGCGATTATCACCCATAGCAAAATAATGTCCTTCAGGAACAACCCATTTATTGTTTCGAGCGGGATAAGGTTGCATGTGCAGCATTTCATGCTTAACTGTACCCAACTGTTCTGTTAATCGTTGTGCCACACCAATATCGTCAATTCTATAGCTACTCTGATAGGCTTGAGGCATTGCTTCACCGTTAATATGGAGAACTTTATCGTAATAAGCAATTGTATCTCCCGGCAAACCTATCACCCTTTTAATATAGTTCAAAGATGGGTCTTTTGGATAGCGAAATACAAAAATATCGCCTCTTTCCGGTTCCCCGAATTCAATAATTTTGGTATGAATAACCGGTAACCTAACGCCATATGAGAACTTATTAACTAGAATATAATCGCCAATTGTTAATGTTGGTAACATCGAGCGTGATGGGATTTTAAACGGTTCAGCAACAAAACTGCGTAAAATTAAAACCACAAACACAACAGGAAATAAAAATTTTCCTAATTCAACTATGCTGCCGTAGGACTTGAAAATATAGCCTTGTTCTTGCTTGTTTTTAACATTTTCCGCATCGGTCTCATTTTTCTTTTTAAAAACAAATGACACTAATAGAATATCGAGTAGCCAGACAAATCCTGAAACTAGTACTAAAACCGTTAACAATAATTCGAAATCAAAATTCATTTATCTTTCCCCATGTGCAACACTGCAAGAAAGGCTTCCTGTGGAATTTCAACACTACCTATTTGCTTCATTCGTTTTTTTCCTGCCTTCTGTTTCTCTAATAATTTTTTCTTACGAGAAATATCACCACCATAACATTTTGCAGTAACATTTTTTCGTAAGGCCTTCACATTAGTTCGCGCTATAACTTTTGCCCCAATTGCAGCTTGAATTGCAACATCAAACATTTGTCTTGGAATAAACTCTTTCATTTTCGAGGCTAATTCACGCCCCTTAAACTCAGATTGAGCGCGATGCACAATTAAAGATAATGCATCCACACCTTCACCATTGATTAAAATGTCCATCTTAATCAGATCCGCTTCCCTAAAACATAAAAATTCATAATCCAGCGATGCATAACCTCTACTGACAGATTTCAATTTATCAAAAAAATCCATAACTACTTCATTAAGCGGTAATTCATATTGGATTGAAACCTGACTACCGGAATAATGAATGTTCTTTTGAACGCCTCTTTTTTCAATACAAAGCGTAATGACATTACCGACATAATCATGAGGTACTAAAATATTTGCAGTTATAATAGGCTCACGAATTTCTTCTATTAATACCGCTTCGGGTAAATCCGCCGGATTATCTACTTTTAGTATCTCGCCTTTTCGTGTTACCACCTCGAAAACAACAGTTGGGGAAGTCGTAATTAGATTTAAATCATACTCACGCTCCAGACGCTCCTGGACAATTTCCATGTGGAGCATTCCGAGAAAACCGCAGCGAAATCCAAACCCTAAGGCAGTTGATGTTTCGGGTTCATAAAATAATGCAGCATCATTAATTCGTAATTTTGCCAATGCATCTCTAAAATCTTCGTAATCACTACCATCTACTGGAAACAAACCTGCAAAAACTTGAGCCTGAATTTTTTTAAACCCGTCAAGTACCTCTTCAGCAGGATTATTAGCCAGCGTTATTGTATCGCCAACAGGCGCTCCATCAATATCTTTAATTCCAGCAATAATATAACCCACGTCACCAGCAGACAGTTGTTCCAGATCGTGTCGTTTTGGGGTAAACACGCCTACAAAATCAGTTAAAAATTCACCGCCTGTGGACATGATTTTAATTTTTTGTTTTTTTCTTAAAGTGCCATTTTTTATTCGTACTAACGACACAACACCTAAAAAATTATCAAACCAGGAATCAATAATAAGGGCTTGTAGCGGTGCATCCGGGTCTCCAAGTGGTGCCGGAATCCCCGCAACTATTTGCTCCAGCAAATCAGAAATACCCTCACCTGACTTTGCACTCACTCGTAACGCCTGACTAGCATCTAATCCGATAATTTCTTCAATTTCATTGCACACCCGTTCAGGTTCAGCAGCGGGCAAGTCAATTTTATTTAAAACGGGTATAACTTCCAGCTCCTGTTCAATCGCTGTATAACAATTCGCAACGCTTTGTGCTTCAACACCTTGCGATGCATCAACCACTAATAACGCTCCTTCACAAGCAGCTAGTGATCGTGATACTTCATATGAAAAATCGACATGTCCTGGTGTATCGATAAAATTCAATTGATAGGTATTTCCATCTTTCGACTGGAAACCCAGCGAAACACTTTGCGCTTTGATGGTAATACCACGTTCGCGCTCGATGTCCATAGAATCGAGAACCTGATCATTCATTTCACGTTCAGATAGACCACCACAGATTTGAATAAAGCGGTCAGCAATTGTGGATTTGCCATGGTCAATATGGGCAATAATTGAAAAATTTCGGATTAGGGATTGATCACCCACATTAACACCATTTATTACAAGATAACGTATCTTGGATTTCACAAAAAAAGGCGCAATAAAAGCGCCTTAAACATATATTCTTAATAATCAACATCTTAAACACAAAACTTAAAGTAGTTACTGCAAATTACATTGCGGCTTATTCTACGCTAATTAGAGGATTAACTGAAATACTCATTCCATTGTTTTGCATCAAAAAAATAATGGCAGATTTCATTTCCTGACTCATGCAATACAGGAACAAATTGCCCGTGTAAATTTTCCAGTTCAGAATTCCCCGTAATATCAATTATAACTAAACTATAAGGCTCTGAATAAGTATCCAGATGCTCATTTAATACCGTTAGCAAATCATCGCAGAGATGGCAGCTATGCCTGACATAGACTGTAAACTCATGCTTTGCTCCACTCATACCTAAGATGTCTATTTAGGCAATGTAAAAGCCAAAAATGTCGGAGCAACTCCTCGTTGAATTAAAATGGGTAACGATTTATTTGCCGGTAAAGATGTCAGTAATTTATCAAATTGCGACACGCTTGTTATATTCTGATTATTCATCATTAAGATAATGTCACCTTTTCGAATCCCTGCTTCAAAAGCGGGGCCTTTCTTCTGGATTACCTTTACAATAATACCGCGTTCTTCAATATCCAGTTTTTTACGCTGTTCCTTGCTTAATTCAGTTACTGCAATTCCCATTCGATTCATTTTTTTCGATGAATGAGTATAAGCTTTTTTGGTATTTTCTTTTTCTGAAGGTAAAACACCAATAGTCACTTCAATTGTTTTTTGTTTACCATCACGTATAATTTTAACATCAACTTCTTTATCTATTTCTGTTCTGCCAACAACAACAGGTAAATCAGAAGAATATATTATTTCATTATTATTAAAATTAATCACAATATCACCAATTTTAAAACCCGCTTTTTCAGCCGGGCTATCAGGCAATACTTTTAAAACAATTGCTCCCTGCGGTTTATCCATATTAAATGATTCTGCTAATTTTTTATTAACATCTTGAATTAAAATCCCGAGATAACCACGTGCAACCACACCATTTTCTTTTAACTGTTTAACAACATTCATCACTATATCCATAGGAATAGCGAATGACAGCCCCATAAAACCACCTGTACGGCTATAGATTTGTGAATTAACGCCAACAACTTCGCCATCCAGATTAAAAAGCGGTCCACCGGAATTTCCGGGATTAATTGCAACGTCTGTCTGAATAAATGGTACATAAGTTTCATTCGGTAATTTACGACCAATAGCACTAACGACACCAGCCGATACCGAATGATCAAATCCGAAAGGTGATCCAATTGCCATCACCCACTCACCGACTTCCAAATTTGCAGATGAACCAATTTTCACAACGGGTAAATTAGTAGCATTAATTTTTAATAACGCAATATCACTTTTTTTATCTGTCCCGATCACTTCTGCAGTAAGTTCCCGACGATCACTTAATCGAACCATGATTTCATCGGCATTTTTTACAACATGATAATTTGTCAGTAAAAAACCATCTTCGTCAATAATAAAACCTGAGCCTAATGATTGAGAACTATGTTCCGGAATATCAAGACCACCGCCATCACCAAAAAATTTCTCGAATAAATCACCCCATTGATCATTGCCATGAGGCGATTGCGGCATGCGTTTGTGATTAAATGGGGATTTCATGTTATTAACTTTTTGTTTCGTACTTATATTAACAACAGCCGATGAATTATCTTTAACAAGCTTTGTAAAATCTGGCAACTGGGCTAAAGCCATTGTAGTTGTTAATAAAAAGCTAATTAACACTAAACTAAAGCTTCGAATGAATTTGAGTTTATTTAAAATCATTAAATTTATATCCCTGAAATTAAGACTGTATACTGAATAGATATTATAATTTCCTGATTAATTCAGGATTAAACTGTAACAGGTTAAGTTTATTTTTTAGCAAATATTTCATAAATGCAAAACTGAAAATAAAACCTGTACCTGACATAACAATAACAAAGATTTCCGGACTCGATAAAGCTGCCAGAGAAGCAATATAATCACCTAAAACAGCAAAACACAAGATAAAAAACAAGGGTAAAATATACATCAGAAATGAACCAAATAAAAACACTCGTTCATTAATGCCGATAATAATATCATCACCAACTTTGGCATTTATCGTGTTTTTAATGCTGAATTCCAAAGCTTTTGGTTTGAAATAATTTGATATTATACCCGTTCCGCAAGCTTTATTAACACTGCAAGAACCGCAACTGGATTTTTTTAGTATTTCAATAACAATGTGCTCATCATCACTTGAAACAACTTTTGCAGTTTCTTCAATCATTATTAGTCTTTAATCGGGTAGCATCACAAATCATTTTAATAGCTACCATTGGGGCCTCACCCACAGCAGTTACATGAAACTCATTTAAATGCCGCCCGTAAGCATTAACTGCCCCCATTGATGTACCACCGATTAAATCAGAATTTTCACTTCTATGATTTTCGATATAGACTGACACAGTTGCCAAGCCATCTGTAATGACAAAATGCATTAGCGGAGATTTAGCCCGAGGCATTGTATGATCGCGTTTTAAATTAACTTTATAACCAGGTGGTAAATTAACAAACTCCCAACCCTTAAATGATCCCGCTTTCACTTTAGCAGTCGAATTATCTTTTGCCTGGAACCAGGAGTATTTTTTGCCTTCAACACTCGGTTTAAATAAATTATCATCTAATTTATCATGGTATTTTAAATTCGTGAACATAAACTGCTCAATCATTTCATTTTTTTCGGAAATCAAAAGCGACTTCAATAATAACCCGGTTTTTACATCGATCCATAAAAGGTATCCAAAGCGATAACTATCTTTTGGAATCACTGCAATTTTTTGTGCTATATGACCTGCGATATTATCCTGTTGCTTCAAACTGAAAGAGTAATAATTTAATTCATTAATTTTAGTCGGAAATGATGGCGGGAATTTTGATACAGGTTTACTTTTTTCAACAACTACTGATTTCTTTTCAGGTAACACGCAGGTAACAAGATTATTATTACGAATCACTTCTTTGCCACTACCATCCATTGAAATTAATCTTTCAACTTCACCAAACTCATCAGCCCGATGAAATATTTTCATAACCATTAAATCAGATTTTTTACCATAAACAAAAGTACCACTAAAATTTTGCATATGACCGGCATGAGACATTTTCTCTAACCAAGCTTGAATAACTTCCGTATTAGATGAGTCTGCATGGGCTGCCAATATCCAAAAATAAACTACAAAGATTAAACCAACTTTATTTTGCATCTATCGCCCGTACTATTTTAACTGTAGGGTTAAAGTTTACAACTCTGGTATATGGGATTGCTCCCTGCATACCAGATGATGCAGCATACTCATTGTGATTAACAAGATAACCATTTAACTTTGCAGCAACTGCTTTGTTCAATTCAATATTTCGAGTTGAAACCGTTTGAATACTTTTATTTTCTATAACAACAGGATTAGCAGCAATAATTGTCGCTTCATTTTTGTTTATAGCTGGGTTTTGTTGCACAACCAATATTGCAACAGCCGTTACTGTTGCAGCAATGGCCATACTACCAAGCTGTTTCAAAAAATTATTATTAGCTAAAATTTTCTGCTTGGAACGTGACGGTGCTAACGCCACTACTGTCGGCTCATTTAAAATTGCCTCATGAATTTGAAAAGAAACATCATGCTTGTCGATTTTGGATACCTGATTTCGCATAACATCCCGAATTAAATGATAGCGTTTCCAACGACCACGCACATCATCATCCGTCATATTCTTTAGAATTAAGTTAATATCAGATTCTTCACCATCCATCAACCCGGATAATTGCTCATCTATATTAGTCATAATATTCTCTCTGTATATAAGATTTAATCGTTTAATAATGGATCTAACATTTTATCTATTGCTTCTCGCGCTCTAAATATTCTTGATCGCACTGTACCAATCGGGCATGACATGGCATCTGAAATCTCATCATAACTCATGCCTTCCAACTCACGTAATGTGATTGCAGTTCTAAGGTCTTCAGGTAAATCATCAATTGCCTTTAACACCACATTAGCAATTTCATCTTTTAACGCAATTCGTTCCGGTGAGGCATATTCTCTAAGAGAACCGGCACTGTCATATTGTTCCGCTTCAGTTGCATCAATATCCGAGCCCGGAGGTCGTCTTTTCTGTGCAACCAAAAAATTCTTCGCCGTATTAATAGCAATTCGGTATAACCAGGTATAAAACGCGCTATCACCTCTGAAACCCGGAATTGCTCTATATGCTTTTATGAAAGCTTCTTGTGTCAGATCGAGTACTTCAGCATGATCGCGTACATAGCGTGAAATCAGATTGATGATTTTTTGTTGGTATTTTAATACCAATACATCAAAAGCTTTTTTATCACCTTTCTGTACTCGTTCAATTA
>JBGMRJ010000098.1:0-10202 GCA_048061315.1 Gammaproteobacteria bacterium | reverse complement strand
AGAATTGATTTGGGTTATGAGTTTGCAGCTCATCAAATGCATCACGATAGGCTAGTTTTTCTAATGTCTTTACAGAATATGCGAGTATGATTTTTTTAAAACGCAACCACGGTTCGGGTGTTTTTAATATTGATAAAAATGGACCGATGCCGGTACCGGTTGCAAATAACCATAAATGTTGCACATCCGGAATTTCCTCCACAGTCAGAAAACCGCTGGCACGATTCGATACTTGTATAGTATCAGCTGCTTTTAATTTGGCTAATTGAGGCGTTAATTGACCATTCTGTACAACATTAAAATGGATTTCAAGTAATGATTCGCCCGGTGTATTGATGAGGGAATAGGGACGACCAAGGATTCTATTATCCAGTTTGTCTATTAGACCAATGTTAACAAATTGACCCGCTTGAAAACCTAGTGTGCTGGTACTGATTTTCAAAGAGAATAGATCATCACACCATTGTTTATTTTCAACTACTTTTCCCTCTAACCATGTAGTCATTTTATAACCTAGTTATTATCTAAATGTGTAGCATAGGTATTTTTATAGTTCATGTCCAGAGACATCTGATCCTCTATTCGGTGCAGAATTTTTATATTTTAATATATATGCTTTAAAAATAAAATTCACAAAACTTAATACAAGATTGGCTATTAAAATTTGAATATAAACTATACAAATTCACCTACAATGTATTTTTGACGCTACAATATAAGTATTGAAACTATTTAAGTTAGTCTTTTTAACTACCGGGGCAAGCATGGGAATTTTCAGGTTCATTCAAATCAATGGTGCATTGTGGAGCTATGCATTCTGGTTATTATTACGACGCTTGCGTTTACTGCATAAACCTCAACATCCTGCACGAAGGCTCAGTAAAATGTTGGAACGATTGGGGACGACCTTCGTAAAGCTTGGTCAGGCTATCAGCCTGCGGCGCGATTTATTACCCGATGAATATATAGACGCACTCGAAGGTTTGCAAGATCGCGTCGCATCATTTCCGGGCGAACTTGCGGTAAAAGAAATTACCCTGGCATTGGGTGCACCGCCAGCAGAAATTTTTGCTGCCTTTGACGAAAAACCTTTCGCCGCAGCATCCATTGCTCAAGTTCACAAGGCTTGTTTGAAAGATGGTAGTGAGGTAGTTGTTAAGGTACGGCGCCCTGACATTAAACGTCAGGTAGAACATGATATACGAATTTTACGAGTGACGTTGCGGTTAATAACTGTGGTAGTGCCATTTGTTCGTCGTTATCACCTTCTGGAGGTCATTAAAGAAGCCGAAGAAAATTTGCGCCGCGAAATGGATTTCGTTCAGGAAGCTCGTTCTGCGCAACGTTTCCGTGAGGCATTCAAAGATTGGCCGACGATACACGTCCCAGCGATATTCACAGAATTGACCACGGAGTCGGTGATGGTGCAATCGCTTAGTGGTGGTCAGAGAGTTGATGATCCAAACTTGCATGCAGACCGTGCTGAGTTGGCGAGTAATTTTGTTGCAGCCTATTTGCATCAGTTTTTTGTTCTCGGCTTGTTTCACGGCGATCCTCATCCTGGTAATCTTTTTATTATGGATGATGGACGTATTTGTTTTCACGATTTTGGACTTGTAGGATTTCTGGATCATAAATTGCGCCGTAATCTGGCGGCTTTTATGCAGGCTTTTGTAAATAAAGATGCAGACTGGTTGCTGGACGCATACATGGATCTGGGTATTCTGGCAGATGATCTGGATTCCGATGTTTATCGTAGTGGACTGGATCGGTTGCTGGAAGATTACGCCCACTTGCCATTGAAAGATTGGTCGTTTGCTATTGCGTTTGTTACGATTATGCGCATGGGACAAGGTCGCGATGTACGTTTTCCGCGAGGTGTTCTGGTGCTGATGCGAACCTTGTTTTTAATGGAAACCACGGTGCGTTACCTTGACCCGAATTTTAATTTACTTGATGGATTAGCCGGTCAAGCCGGAAAGATTGCCAAGGAGGCGTTTAAACAGAGTGCGGTAACGGGTAAGGCACGTCTCGGATATGAAACCGGGATAATCATGCAGGATTTACCCGTATCGATAGGCCACTGGATGCGACAACTGCGACGCGAAGGTTTACAAATCAAGCTTCAGCATCGTGGTTTACGGGATCTTGAACAACATCTGGATCGCAGTAGTAATCGAATAAGTTTAGCGATGGTTGCTATGGGATTGTATATTGCTAGTGCCTTATTAATGCAACTTGAAGCAGGTATCAAGCTTGCAGGTATACCATTACCGGCACTCATTGGTCTGGTACTTGCAGTGTGGGTAACGTTGAAATTACTGTTTGGTATTTCACGCTCAGGGCACCTTTAATCTGTGCCGTTGCAAGACTAAACTAATTATATAAAGTGAATTTAATTCGGGGGAAAAAACCACCAGGAGCATGCTATGAATAATAACAGTAAAATGAATACCGATGATGACCAACAACAGATTCACGAAGCCATTAAAAAGGTAGTGCAACAAGGTGAAGATGTCAGTGAGAACGTGCGTAACATCACTATGCAAGCATTAAGTTCAAAACATTTTGATAAAGAACATATTAAATCAGTCCTAAAAACAGTGTGGGATGCAACCACTGATGGTATTGAACACCAAAGCGAGCAGGCTAAACAAACCGTTACTGATGTTATGTCCGGTCTGGATAGCGCATTGGAAAAATATGCCCATGTTTCAAAATTAGCAATAGAAGAAACAGCTGGTCGTTTGCATAGTTATACAGAGCATGATTTAAAACGCACTCTGGATGATTTAAAAGGTCTTGAAGAAATGTTTTTGGATACTATGATTGAAGCAACACAAAATACCAAAACAGTATTCTCCGGTGTTTTAACGGATTTGATGAATCATGCTAAAAATAATGGTACCGAAGTAGGGCGGCGTGTTTTGCAGGAGTTTGACGATTTGACAACAAAACTGGGAAACACAACAAAGCAAGGTATTAGTGCTGCGGGTGATGTTGGAGCGTCTTTTGCTGCTGAAGTTGCGAGCACTGCAAGTGATTTTTTGGCTGATTTAGCGAATAAACTGAAAGCTGATAAGAAGGAAAAATAAAATTTCTATTATTTATTATTTCGGTGTAACGTCAGTATAGCCTGTAATCCGCCCGCTGGGTTATTGATTAAGTTCAAATCACCACCATGCGCGAGCGCAATATTGCGAGCGATACTCAAGCCCAGGCCACTGCCACCAGTGTCTCTACTACGAGATGTTTCCAGCCTATAAAATGGTTTGAATACGGTTTCGAGTTGTTGTTGTGGAATACCGGGGCCGGAATCCGTTACGTGAATAGTTAAAATCTGTTCATTTTCATGAGTTGAAATTCGAACATCGCCAGCATATTTAATGGCATTTTCAACCAGATTTGAAATACACCGTTTTAATGCCACTGGACGTGCAGGATAGGGTTTTAAAAAACACGGTTCAATATTAACAGATTGCCCTAACTCAGCAGCATCATCACTTATAGCCTCAAGTAAAGCGCAGATATCAATAGTTTTCATTGGTTCGCGGGTTTCGTCTGCGCGCAGAAAATCCAGTGTTTCAGATGCGATTAATTGCATCTCATCCAGATTTTTTATGAAACTGTCACGTTGTGTTGCATCATCGAGCATTTCTGCGCGTAATCGCATGCGGGTAATTGGTGTTTTTAAATCGTGTGATATTGCTGTTAGTAATCGCGATCGATCTTCAATAAATTTTTTCAAGCGATTTTGCATTGAATTAAAAGCATTGGCTGCATCGCGTACTTCGGTTGGTCCGGTTTCTGATAATGGCGGTTGATTAATATTGCTACCCAGTTTATGTGCTGCACGGGTTAGCATAGTAAGTGGTCTGGTTACCCAGACAACGGCAAGAAATGAAATCAGTAACACGGCTGTAATTAGTGTTCCCAAAATTAGAAGTAAGGTGCTTGAGTCAGCAAACAATTCTTCTGCAATGCTATTTTCAAAAGATACCCAACTACCGTCGCTCAATTGTACTTGTGCAAAAAATACTAAGGCTTCCGGTAATGTCATACCCATGTTTTGCATGTGCTGCATATTATGTCCACCGGTGCTATGCATACCTTGTTCGGTCCCGTTGCTGGGTTGATTGCTAACGGCGACACGAAGAGGAAAATTATTTCCTAATAGTCGTTGCAAACGTTTCCGAAAATCAATAGCCGGCGAGTTTGCTTTAATATTCTCTGATTCCAGCCAGTTCTCAGTTGTTAAAGAAACGCGTAAAGGTGAAACATTCAGGATTGTTATCAATCGATTTCGTTCCAGAGTATTCGCATCATCAAGTAAACGTACAATTTCAGCGATACGTTCAGCACTGTATAAACCACTTGCTTGTAACAAACGTTGCCCGCGATCGTGAAACTGTAAACCAATAGTGACAGCTTGTGTTAATAATAAACCGCAAAATAGAATTAATGTCAGGCGACCAAACAGTGATTTTGGTAATAATCGCATTATGTTTCACCCTTCACTGTTTCGGTAAAAACATATCCGGCACTGCGCACAGTTTTAATTAACTGTGGTTCGCGGCTATCATCCCCGAGTCGTTTGCGTAAACGCCCGACTTGCACATCAATGCTACGATCAAATGCCAAAGCTTGTTTTCCACTAACCAATTCGAGTAGTTGATCGCGGCTTAATACGCGATTTGGATGATCCAGAAAAACCCGAAGCAATCGGTATTCGCCACCACTGAGTGCAACTACCACATCATCATCTGATACTAAATGTCGTGCAACCGTATCCAGAGTCCAATTTGCAAATTGTAATATTCCTTTAGATTCTGTTTGATCGGCACTTTCCGGAAAAGCGCGCGTGCGACGCAACACACTATTAATTCGAGCCAGTAATTCACGCGGGTTAAAAGGTTTAGCAAGATAATCATCGGCTCCCATTTCCAGACCAACAATTTTATCCGTTTCTTCACCAAGCGCCGTTAGCATTATTACCGGTATTTTTTTTGTGGCACATAATTTTCGGCATAAGCTGAGTCCATCTTCACCCGGTAGCATTAAATCCAGCACAATTAGATCAATTGCCGATTTATCTAAAATAGACCACATAATCTTGCCATCACTGGCGGTACTGGCTCGCAGACCGTGTTGTTCCAGATAAGTCTTTAAAAGTTGACGAATTTCGGTGTCGTCATCGACAACCAATATATGGTCCTGGTTAGTTTTTGTATTCATATACTTGATCTATATACGATTTCGTTGAGAACCGTTATTAATATTGTAAGCTATTGTAACGATTTTCTACTTGACGTAGTTTGTTACAAAACCCGCTATTTGCGACACACCGATGTTACATGCTTCTGCTTTAATAATAACCGTGAAATGAATTTTTATCTAAATAAAAGGAGAAATATCATGAAAAGTAAAACAGTAATAACAGCAATTATTGGCACTATCGCAGGTTTGGCTTTGACAATGGGCACTATCGCATATGCTACAAATTTCGACCATATGGGAAATAACCAAACTAGCAGTATGATGGGACAAACTTACACTCAGGATACTCGTGATACCATGCACGGTAACACAGTGAAACAAGGAACTCATGGCGATATGCATACGCAGTCGACACAGAACCAGCATCCTGTCATAGGACACCACACTGCAAATAGTCAAACAACAACAAGTAACTCGCCATGTCATGCCGATTCAGGTAACAAAACCGGCGTAACATCATAGAAATATGTTGTAACAAGCCTATAGAGCCCGGTTTAACCGGGCTCACTTTTTTTTATTAATATGGTTTTAATAAAATAGCGGTAAAGTAGTAATAACAAGAATTGTATTTCCAGGACAGTTCAATTTTTATTATAGATAACAAGGATGTATTAATATGTTAATTCAAGACAAAAAAATTCTGAAACTATTTTTATTACCATTAGTATTTTTTATTAATCAAAATGCACATGCACTTAAGTGGACAGCTGAAGCAGGAATGCATACTGGTGGTGATGAAATCTCTGTTTTAAACACGAATGGAAATCCGGATTCATTTAAAGCCGGTGAACTAATGACCATGGCTATTGGTCCTCAAATTGCACTTTCTACCACTTCAAATATTCGAATGATGTTTGGCTGGAAGTTTAATGCAATGCATTCAATGAATAGCTCATCAGATAATATCAAATTCACTCGTTATCCGATTGACGTTATGTATTTTTATCAAACAAAAAAATGGAATTTTGGTGCAGGTCTTAGCTACCATTTAAACCCGGAAGTTTCCGGTGTTCTTACTAATTTAAAATACGATGATGCCTTAGGATATAGTGTTGAAATTGATTATCGATTTATGGGATCATTTTATATGGGTGGAAGATACACCACCATCGATTATAAACAGGAAACGACAGGTGCAAAAATTGATGGCAGTAGCATCGGTTTTGTTATGGGAATTGTTTTTGGTAAATAGTATCTACTTAGTATTTTAAATCCATGTCAGTATCGAAAATTTAACATTATTTAATATAATGTTAAATTTCTTCTGTTATAGTATGCCATTAAAACCTAAGGAAATATTGTTTAGTGGTACTAAATATGATAATTAAAAATGGTATTTTTTTTGTATTCATCGTTTTAGCATCTTGTAGCTTACAAACATCCTATCAAAAAGAAAGAGACTTTGAAGGCTATTCAGAGCAAAAATTAAATGTTACGACCTATCGGGTATCATTCAAAGCCAATGCAGATAGTGACCAAACTAGAGTTTACGATTTTACCATGTTGCGAGCAGCACAAATAACGCTTAAACAAGGTTATAAATTTTTTTCTGTTGCATTTTCTGAAAATCGTATTAGTTATAAAAATATAATAATCCAACGTGCAGAACCAGAAAGATTCCTGCATTTTTTCGATTCAACGCAAGATACCGGTTACACCAATCTGGAATACGTTACGACTAATCATACATTAAAAAAGAACAATATTTGTGAAATGGTTGATACAAAAGGTAATACTCGAAAAGTTGACATGAATAAGCAAAAAAATCGTTCAGATGTGAAAGAAATGAATAAGAGACATCAGGCAACAAACCCTGTCACGCCTTTTTATTCAGAAAAAGAATTAAAACAAAACGATACACATACTAATTTTGATAATAGTTTTGGTAGCACATTGGTAGTTGGGCCTCTATATCCGGATAGGGTTTCAGTTGCTATTCTGGAAGTGATTACAGTAATACATTTATCGGATAAAAATATTAATACTAATACTAAGGACATGATTGATGCCACTAAAATAATTAAAAATATTACACAAAAATATCAGTTTGAATTGTAATGCTGGCCACGACAGTTTAAATCAGTCTATCTCTAATATTGAATTTATTCAAACAAAACGCCATGAGCGAACGGTAATTACTGTTTGCAAGTTTAATTAATGGCACCTTATTCAGATTTTAATTTTCGTAAGATACTTGAAAATTTTGTAATAATTTTTTGAGTTGATTCGATTGTATTAATACCGGAAACACTTTTTCCGGCTTGCCAGTAATCCAGTGAGCCAGTTTTATCGAGCGCGGCTTGTTTTAATTTCCATAGTGATCGTAACATATAGAGTGTTCGCATAAGATATTTTCGTTTTTTACCGCGTAACATCCATTTCTCAAAACGATTTGATTTTAATCCCAGTCGGTTAACATAGGGCGTATGGATAAGTGAAACTGGTGTACCACTGACACGATCACTTAATACAATATCAGATTCATTCGAGTCCACAATCGCCTGCTTATAGTGTTGGGTAGCATTACATTCGGTGGTTGCAATGAAGCGTGTGCCCATCTGTACGCCGGCGTAACCCAAATCCAGGATTTGTTTAAATTCATCGGGAGTGCTGATACCTCCCGCACATATCATTGGTAGATTAAATGAGTGTAATTCGTTATAAAGTTGTTGAGCTGACATTTGGCCGGCATGACCACCGGCTCGATTGTTTACAGTTATGAGACCATCAACACCGCATTCGATGGCTTTTAGCGCCCACTTTTTTTCGGTAACATCGTGATATACCACACCGCCATATTTATGAACCTTCTGAACAACCCAATCCGGTTTACCCATTGATGTTATTACAAAGCGTATGCCTTCTTCCAATGCAATATCAATCCAGTTTACCATTCGTTGGT
This sequence comes from Gammaproteobacteria bacterium, assembly GCA_048061315.1. Classification (GTDB taxonomy): domain Bacteria; phylum Pseudomonadota; class Gammaproteobacteria; order UBA6429; family Thiohalophilaceae; genus CAYQUC01. Next base: position 2,023 of record JBGMRJ010000098.1, on the reverse strand, counting down.
GATAACGTTTATTGCTTTGTTCAATAAGCGCATTAATACCGATGGGCTTAGTCGTTAGTGATTTAATGTATCGCAAACCTTTTCGAAAATCATAACCGTGAACATAGGTTAATGAAATGGGTTGCACAATACCGATTGCACCCGCTTCGGACACTGCTGCAACTAACTCCGGATTACTGCAGGGATACATTGGTCCACAGATAATAGGCATTGCAATATTCACTTGTTCGGTAAAGGTATTTTTAATGTGTTGCATATCGTTTGTCATACTTGATCCGGAATTAAACCTAAACGCCAATTGACAGTAGTGCGCGCAACCATTTCACCATCACTATCTCGAATATCGGCGTAAATTTCGTAATCGGTGTCATCAGTAATCGTTGGTAATGTAACATGACTTTCTGCAACTAACAGACCGCGCGCTTTTTTAAAATATTCAGTTGATATTTTTATTGGAATACCGCGGGTAGTTTCAGACATACCCGTTAACATTGCCAAGCCACTGGTAAGCTCCCCCAGATTAGCCAGTGCCAGAGCATGTATTGAATGCAAGTGATTTCGTATGCGCCGTCGATCCGGCATTTGTATTTGAGCATATCCGGGCTTAAGAATTTTTACTGTGGCACCGATCGTTCCCGAGTAGGGAATTATCCAGGCTAGCATCTTACTAAACAACCAACTGCCACCGGGTAGTGTTTGTAAGCGTTGCCATAAGCGTTGCATGCGTATAATTGGATTCTGCTTGTTTGCTAAGGTCAATACACTCTCCGGTGAGTAAAATTAGTAAAACTGAATTTGATTAATAGTATTATAGTGCATGACAGGTTTATTAAAATTCTACAAGGATTAATATTACAGTATTAAGCTTTTCTTAAGCACTCGCTTATAAAGTTATCGGTTTCAGGTATCCAATTCGTCTATCATTTAGTATCGAAGTCATTTATATTAAGCAGTATTTAAAGTGATCCAAAATTAACCTGATTTGTTGATTTAACTAAACAATTATTAAATACAATAAGAGGACATTTAACATGAGCAGCTTGCAGCAATATGGACTTTTGTTAGGCCTGGTTGTTGGTACTGTTGGTTTAATCCTGTGTCTTTATGTTATTGCCCGTACTTTTGGTCGGACCCGACAGGAGCCTGGCAAAGATGTTCCTGCAACAGCAGGGCAATTATCGCGTGACCCTGTCTGGGTTCGTTATCATGCACGTTACTACGGTTATGCCTTATTGTTTTTAGCCTTTGATATGGAAATGGCCTATATGTATCCATGGGCCGTAGTTTACAAACAAGTGGGGCTCATTGCGTTATTGGACATGGGAGTGTTTTTGGCAATTCTGTTTTTGGGTTTATTGTACGGTTGGAGTCAGGGTGCACTACGTAGGCAATAACTTAGAAAATACGGTGGGCAAAGCGTGATCACCGGGGCACGTCACGGAACAGTCTCCGGTTTACGTCGGTTAGTGGCTTTTGCTATGACACGGAATCCGGGTGTATTTATTATTCCCGGCCCTGAGATTGCCCGAATTAATGATCTGGATATTCAGGCGGCTGGTATGGAAATTGTTGCGAGTCCACGTCATGCCAGTGTTCTGTTGGTTATTGGTGAAATTCCTGACGCCATGCGTGAAGCCGCAACGGTGATTTATGCACAAATGATGCGACCACGGGTATTACTGTTTTTGACAGAAGGTATCAAAAGATTACCGCCTTTACCAACCCCCGACATTGTTGCTGGAATTTCACAACCGCAACTTATGGAAGCAATGCAGCAATTACGAACCGAGCTCGCTAAAAGTGCTTTTCATACCTATGGCTCAGATTTTGATGCACCAATTTTACAGATTAAAATTGAGTATACCTGTTCGATGCACCCTGAAATTATTCAGGATGAGCCAGGTTCCTGCCCTAAATGTGGGATGGATTTAATTCAACGTGAGGCGCAAGCAACGGCAGTACATTCTCACGCAGAACATCAAAAAATGCAGGATGATGATCATTCTAAAATGGATCATCAAAA
>JBGMRJ010000097.1:0-10242 GCA_048061315.1 Gammaproteobacteria bacterium | reverse complement strand
AGTAAATTTGTAGATTAAAACCGGCCACGCAATCGGCATAGCCCTATCAAGACACGCAAAAGATCGCCATCCATGGCGTGCTCTAGTGCCGCGTCCTCGATAACTGCTCCTGCGTTATTCTACCTTCGCCCATCCATGGGCTCGTGCGGCACAAGGTTTTGATAGGGCTATCCCAATTACGTGTCCATAAACAATCAGTGCAGTCTTAATTTCCGTAACCCGATCTCAGGTTAATTAATGATAAAAAACTTCTCAGCGATCCACTGGGGTTAACTGTTTTGAATTTAAGACTTAAACTTGCACCACATCAGGGTTAATATTGCCATGTTCCACGTGAAACAATTTGATATTTGGATGTGATTTTACATTCAATAATTCGGGGTCTGTTAGCGTTATAAAACATTGTGCTTTAGTATCGTTTAATAATGTCATAAAAATCTGTCGATGTTGTTCATCAAGTTCTGCAGCCAGATCATCAACCAAAATAATGCATTGCTGTTGTTTTTCTCGTAATAATAATGCCTGGGATAACAATAGTATTGTTACTAGCATTTTTTGCTGACCGCGTGAAAAACAATGTTGCACGGGAGTGCCTTGATAACTAAAGCGGATATCCGCACGATGGGGTCCACATCGAGTGTAGTGTTGATCTTTGTCATTTTGTAAACTGTCTTCTAAAGCTGACTTATAATTTTGATCTTTTGACCATCCAGACTGATATGTAATTTCAGGCACAAAACCAAGCAGGGTTTTTGCTGTTGTTTGGTAATACACCTTAAGACGTTCGAGATAGTCCAGACGTAACTTTGTAATTTGTTCTGAATATTTAATTAAATCGATATCCCAAACGGTTATAAGTTTATCGGACTGTTCCTGGCGTAGTGCTGCATTTCGTTGTCTCAGGGTTCTATGGTAATCCTGCCACAGTGGCAAAAAGTGATGTTCCACGTGAAACACTCCCATATCAAGGAATTGCCTCCTAAACTTGGGACCTTCAGAAACTAATCGATGTAATTCGGGATGTAGACTGACTACCGGAAGTAACTTAGTAAGTTCAGAAGCTTGTTTGATTGTTTGGCCTTTGATTCGTACTGTTGTACCGGTTTTGGTTTTTTCAATGCCCATTGGTATTTCGGTGACACCATCGTTTAATAATCCAAAAACGGTTAAACCATTTTGTTGGTACTGAATAATTTGTTTTATCTGATTGGTTCGAAAAGAACGGGCGGTACCGAGAATCGCGATAGATTCAAGTAGGCTGGTTTTACCACTGGCATTAGGACCATAAAATACATTTAAACCGGAGCAAGGTTCTATGTCTATCGCGGATAAATTACGAACATTTTGAATGCGTAATTGTTTTAAGCTCATTAACTGTTTTACTTGGCGTCTTGGCGATAAAAAATATTTTCACTTTCCAAACTCAACCACATCGATCAACTTAGGATCTACAAACGCATCGGCATGATGACATACTTACAATCAGAATCAGTATCAGTTTGAAGTAAACAACTGCTATTCGAATCTAGTAGGTTCATATTGACGGTATCATTTTCAATGGCATTCAAGGCATCAAGAAAATAACTCACATTAAATCCGATATCGAGTGCTTCTCCAGAATAAACTATTTCCATTTCTTCTTCGGCTTCGTCTTGTTCGGGATTATTGACGGTGGCTTTTAATAAATTATCTTTCAAGGTCAAGCGCATTCCACGGTATTTTTCATTCGACAATACCGAGGCACGTTGTAATGCGGAATGTAATTCTACCCGATCAAAATTTATTGAGATATCCAGATTCTTGGGGATTACTTTTTCATAATCCGGGAATTTGCCATCAATTAATTTTGAGGTAAAAGTGAAATTGGGTAGCGTTGCTTTAATATGATTATTACTCACCTGAAGTTCGATTTCATCGTCGGTATTGCTGAGTAGTCGAGTTAGTTCGGTTACACCTTTACGTGGAATAATAACTTGCAGCGGTTCCGCTATCGAAATGTTGGCATTAATATCACACAATGCCAGACGATGACCATCGGTTGCAACTGCGCGTAAATTATCATTATTCAATTCGAGTAACAGGCCATTCAAATAATAACGGACATCTTGTTGTGCCATGGAGAATTGGGTTTTATCCAATAGGTGTTTTAATTCAGATTGTTTTACAAAGCAGCTAAAAGGATCTTTAAGTGATTCTAAACTTGGGAACTCATCCGCTGCTAACGTCGCCAACACAAATCGACTTCTTCCGGATCGAATTTCGGCACGTTCCTTTTCAATGTTAATTTTGATATCAACATTTTCAGGTAAGGTTTTTACGATGTCTAAAAATTTTTTTGCGGGTAATGTGATGTCCCCGGTTTCTGTTAATTGCGCATCATCGGGTAAAGCAATTTTCGTTACCATTTCAACTTCAAGATCAGTTCCTGTTAAGGTCAGTGAGTCTGATTCAAATTGAATTAAGATATTTGATAAAATAGGTAGTGTTTGTCGTCGTTCAATTACACTGCATACCGCTTGTAGAGGACCTAGTAAAATTTCTCTGTTTATCGATACTTTCATTTTTTATCCCTGATATTTAAAGTTTTATGCAGACTATCTATTAATATTATTATTTATATATCTAATTATTATTATTATTATTAGTGATCGCACTTTCTGTGGATAACCAATATTTTATTATAATTATCAAAATGTTAAAGCACTTCAAAGGTATCTGATATGTGCTATTTTGCGCCTGTATTAGATGTGAGTTATATGTGGACAACTCCACTATTTACGACAACAGTTAAATCATCAACATTTTATCCACAAACTTGTGGCTACTTTATACCCAGTGTTATCCCGTTACATTATTTTACTTTTAACGACTTATTTTTATCTCGTCAGTACGATTCAGGTGCTCAGTGTACGAATTAAGTTAGACTGATCTTCTTTAATTCGCGCATCTGTTTCTACTAATTCTGCAATTTTACGACAGCCATGTAAAATTGTAGTGTGATCGCGACCACCAAAAGCATCACCAATTTCAGGCAAACTATGGTTGGTTAATTCTTTGCATAACGACATTGCCATTTGTCGGGGTCGGGCAATTGAGCGGTTGCGTCGTTTTGATAATAAATCGGCTACCCGAATCTTATAATATTCAGCGACAGTTTTTTGAATATTTTCAATGGTAACCAATTTATCTTGTAGCGCCAATAAATCGCGTAATGCGTCTTTAGCGAGTTCGAGTGTTATGGGCTGTCCGGTAAATTGTGCGTTAGCACTTACTCTACGTAATGCACCTTCCAGTTCCCGAATATTCGAACGGATGCATTTTGCGATTAAAAATGCGACCTCATTGGGTAGTTCAAGATTTGCCTGTTCGGCTTTGCTCATTAAAATAGCAACGCGGGTTTCAAGCTCGGGTGCTTCAATCGCAACCGTCAGTCCCCAACCAAAGCGGGATTTTAATCGCTCTTCCAGACCATCAACCTCTTTTGGATATCGATCTGACGTTAGAATGACCTGTTTTTGGCCTTCTAATAACGCATTAAAAGTGTGAAAAAATTCTTCCTGGGATCGTTCTTTTTTCGCAAAAAATTGAATATCGTCAATCAGTAAGGCATCGACTGAACGGTAATAGCGTTTAAACTCATTAATGGTATTGTGCTGCAAGGCTTTTACCATGTCCTGAACAAATCGTTCGGAGTGTAAATACACAACATTGGACTCAGGATTATTTTTTAAAATCATGTTTCCCACGGCGTGCATTAAATGCGTTTTGCCTAAACCAACTCCACCGTAAATAAATAACGGGTTATACGCATCGCCCGGATTTTCACCCACCTGGATTGAAGCAGCCCGACCTAATTGATTCGATTTTCCTTCAACAAAACTATCGAATAAAAATTTAGGATTTAAATTACTGCTATTCCTGAATCGACCTGATCGGGTATTCGATTTTGAATTTCGTACCGGTTTGCGACTTTGACCTTTTGTTAAATTATCGAGATTTGCCTGATTATCGACACTTCCAATTTGAAGAATAACATCGTCAATTATGTCGCCATCGTGATCAAGAAGTGACACAATTTCGCTGATTCGGTTGATAAAGCGATCATTAATCCAGTCTAATACAAATTGATTGGGTGCCAATAAGCATAATTTTTGATTAGTTTGAACGGCGTGTAACGGACGGATCCATGTATTGAATTGTTGCGGGGTCAATTCACCCTCTAAACGATCGAGACACCTATCCCAAACGCTATCCACCACGTTATTCTCCTAACAGTTTGATTTAATTAGTTATTTTGCGTATTCTTATTGGTTATATGCTGGGATTATAGCCGAGCAGGCGCTAATATTACTCTGGCTGGATGAAGTTATCCACAAGCAAATACGCTATTTTGAAGTATTTTCAAAAATTGTTAAATGACCTAATTTTGTTGTTGGATTTAGCGGTAAAATAGTTAACTGATCAGTTGACACAAGGCCCTGATCCGCAGTATCTTTCACGGCTCTTTACGGTTAGCTTCACTATAAGTTAAGCACGTTAAATTTTAATTAAAAGTGGTTTAAGAACATGAAAAGAACATTTCAACCAAGCACGCTAAAACGCAAACGTAATCATGGTTTTCGTGCACGCATGAAAACAATTGGTGGTCGAAAAGTTATCAAGGCACGTCGAGCGCGTGGTCGTAAACGTCTTAGTGCTTAACGCGAACAAAAAAATTCAGTAATCAGGAATTGAAATTGCGTCAGCCCTTTAAAATTTAAAAGACTCCAGAATCGTTTTTGCACATTTTAATTGATAAACGAAATTAATAGACCATCCGAGCAATTTACCCGTTCCAGTCGACTCCTTAATGCAGCCGAATATGCCTACGTTTTTGCTCGAGCACAAAAACAGAGTAATCAACACTTCACTTTATTGTGTAGAAAGAACAATTTGGATATCGCCCGACTCGGGCTGGCGATTGCAAAAAAACAACTGCGCCTGGCAGTGTCACGCAATCGCATAAAAAGACTCATTCGTGAAAGTTTTCGGGTTAACCAGGAATTATTAGTGGGTTTGGATATCATAGTATTAACCCGAACATCGGTATTGAAATGTACAAATAACGAGATATTCACGCAATTAGAACAACAATGGCAGCAATTGGTCGCACGATGCAAAAAATCCTCCTAAGCCTGATTAAATTCTATAAATATTTTATTTCGCCAGCATTGGGATCACATTGTCGCTATGAACCGAGTTGCTCAGAATATACCCATCAAGCAATTTCAGCCTACGGTGTGTTTAAAGGCAGCTGGATTGGAATAAAACGAATTTCACGCTGTCATCCCTGGCATCAAGGTGGTTATGATCCGCTACCGGAACAATTTGCCAGTTCTACTGGTAGCCATAGCAACTGTAGCTCAAAACAACAATATCCCGAATTAACTGACATAACAAAGAAGTAAAAGCCAATTATGGAACAACAACGAATTTTATTATTTGCAGGTTTATTTTTTGTATCGTATTTATTATGGGTTGCGTGGCAAGAGCAGTTTCATCCACAAGCACCTGCAGTTGGCACAACAGCAACGACCGTGGTTCAGGATAAAGCGACGTTACCAACAGGTGAAAATAGTCAATTGCCAGAAGGCGGTGATGCGAATACGCAATTACCAGTAACGCCAACAATTCCAGGTGAAACCGCAAATACCAACGAATTAAGCAAAATAGCAAATAGTACGTTATTAAAATCGGGAAAAAGTATTAAGGTTAAAACCGATACCTTTGCTATAAATATCGATTTACTCGAAGGTGATATTCGAAAAGTAGATTTAGTTAAATATCCGGTCGAAATAGACAAGCCCGATGTACCCTTCGAGTTATTGAATGATAGCGGCAATTTATTGTTTGTTGCACAGTCTGGTTTTATGGCATTACCCGGTAACAAATCGGCCGCACTCCAGGTCGTACCATCTGCAAAATCACCTTATACCACGGCAAGCAGCAGTTATGATATGGGTGCAAACGATCAGTTAATTGTTGATTTGAACTGGACCAGTCCAGAGGGTGTGCAAATAATCAAACGTTTTGAATTTCAACGTGACAGTTACCTGATTAAAGTAAAGCACATTGTTAAAAACAAATCTCAAAAAGACTGGCAAGGGGTGTTGCGCTTGCGCTTGCTGCGGGGTGAACCAACCCAAAGTAATTCAATGTTAACCGGAACATATTCCTACACTGGTGGCGTAATTTACAGTGAAGAAGAGCGGTATGAAAAATATAATTTTAGCGATATGGCCGATGAAGATTTATCGCGTGATGTAACCGGTGGCTGGATTGCGATGATCCAGCATTACTTTTTAGGCTCATGGGTTCCTGACAGTAAAACAGCGCAACATTTTTATTCAACTGATCTGGGTCAAGGGCGTTATTACCTGGGCATGAATTCAGGTTGGGTTAAAGTGGCTAAAAATACCGAACAGGAAATTCAATCACAGCTTTATCTTGGTCCAAAAATTCAACCGGTACTCGAAAGTATTGCACCCGGTCTGGAATTAACCGTGGACTACACATTCTTAACCGTAATCGCAAAACCACTCTATATTGCCTTACATTATATTCATAAACTGGTTGGCAACTGGGGCTGGGCAATTATTTTCTTAACGATATTAATTAAAGCAATTTTTTATAAGTTATCCGAAACACAATATAAATCCATGGCCAACATGAAGCGCGTGCAACCACGAATGGCAGCATTAAAAGAGCGTTTTGGTGATGATCGTCAGGCTTATCAAAAAGCCATGATGGAGTTATATAAAAAAGAAAAATTCAATCCGATGGGCGGCTGCCTGCCGATGTTGGTGCAAATACCGGTATTTATCGCGTTATATTGGGTATTATTAGAAAGTGTTGAAATGCGCCAGGCACCGTTTATGCTCTGGATAAACGATCTTTCAACAAAAGACCCCTATTATGTACTGCCAGTGTTAATGGGATTAACGATGTTCCTGCAACAAAAATTGAATCCAACCATGGTTGATCCAATTCAGGCAAAAGTGATGATGATGTTACCATTTATTTTCACCGTCTTTTTTGCATTCTTCCCATCAGGACTGGTTTTGTATTGGGTTGTTAATAATTCATTATCCATTTTACAACAACAGTATATTACCAAAATCGTTCTTGAAAAGGGTGCTCATGGAAAGGCGGATAAATCGAAAAAGAAAAAGTAACAATTCAGCATTTCGGAAACTAATTTTGTAAAGTAGGCACTTTGAATAAGTAAATACTAACTAACCTGGAATAGTTGAATAGGGTCAAAAAATGTTATCCCGTGATACTGATACTATCGTAGCACTGGCGACACCACCCGGACGGGGTGGTGTCGGTATTATCCGTATATCCGGTCCGGATGTTCCGGCATATCTTTCTCAGTTGTTAAATGTAATTCCAAAACCGCGTGAAGCGTCATTGTGTGCCTTTATTGATGAAGCACAGCAAACAATTGATACCGGTTTGGCATTGTATTTTCCTGCACCAAATTCCTTTACCGGTGAATATGTACTCGAACTTCAAGGGCATGGTGGCCCGGTGGTGCTCGATATGATATTGCAACGCGTCATACAACTCGGGGCAAGACACGCAACGGCAGGTGAATTTTCACAACGCGCTTTCTTAAATGACAAGCTGGATCTGGCACAAGCCGAAGCGATTGCCGATTTAATTGATGCGGGTTCGCGTCAAGCGGTGCAAGCCGCACAACGTTCACTCCAGGGCGAATTCTCCCGAGCGATACATAACCTGGTTCAAGGATTAACACATTTACGCATGTATGTGGAATCGGCAATTGATTTCCCCGAAGAGGAAATTGACTTCTTGTCCGATGGTAAAGTGATGCAACAAACGCAGCAAATCGAAACGGAGTGTTTAGCTATATTACAAAATGCGCAACGGGGCTGTTTGCTGCAGGAAGGCATGCAGGTGGTATTAGCAGGTTGTCCCAATGCGGGTAAATCGAGTTTGCTAAATGCGCTGGCAGGTCGTGATAGTGCAATAGTGACCGAAGTTGCAGGAACCACGCGTGATGTATTGCGCGAATCAATTCAGCTGGATGGCATGCCACTGCACCTAATTGATACCGCCGGTTTACGTGACAGTGACAATATTGTCGAGTTAGAAGGCATCCGTCGTGCCTGGCTTGAAATTGAACAAGCCGACCGGTTATTGATGCTGATTGATGCAAATACCGGGATAACGCCGCAAGATCAGGAACTTATACAGAAATTTCCACAGCAACTGCCTGTTTGTTTAGTGTTTAACAAGATAGATGTTACCCATCAAGCTGCTAAAATAGAGACTGGAACTGTTATGGATTCCAATTCGGAGGATATTGAGCTTACGAAGAATACAACGCGAATCTACTTATCGGCCAAAACCGGGGAAGGGCTTGGGATATTGGAACAATACTTAAAAGATAGTATGAATTTTGTACAAGTTGAAAATAGTCAGTATTCTGCTCGTAGAAGACACATAAATGCACTCGAAAGTGCGTTAAACTCTATTCGTCATGGTTTGAAGCAACTCGTTGAGGCTCAGGCCGGTGAACTTTTAGCAGAAGATTTACGGATGGCACAAAATCAATTGGCAGAAATTACCGGAGAATTCAGTAGTGATGATTTACTGGGTGAAATATTTTCAAGTTTTTGTATTGGGAAGTAAGTACTTACATATTCGTTACTTCTTGATTTTAATAACTATTTTTAATATCAGTAGTGTTTTGCTGTGCACAGATGCGCTTGCCAATCTAGCGACAAAAGCAGATACAACCGACAGTACGATTCCTAAAATTAAATTTAGCAAAATCACCGAATCGGAGAAGAAACAGAAAACGCAGGAACTCGATAAAGAAGCACAAGAAAAAACACAAATTGAAAATATCACTGTTAATGAAATAGGTGAAATTTCAGAAAAGTTTGTCCAGGCATTACAAGATAAAAATACCAGACAATTTTATGAATATCTTGATATACCTGCGATCGTTAGAAATTCATTAATGGGCGCAATCCAGAAACTGGATGATTTAAGCGAAGAACGGGATAACGTTATTCGAGGCATTATCGCAATCCCGGATATTTTAATAAGTAAAATTGGTGTAAACGGTCATATTAAATATTTACATCTGGTAAAACGCAATGAATCCTATCGTGGTTTAGTCAGAATTAAATTCAATAATGGTGAATTAAGTTATCTGGAATTAATAACGCACAAAGATAAAAATGGCAAAACAAAAATTATAGATTATTACGATTCAATGTTGGGACGAAATTACACCACCATCGTCAGCCAGATGTTAATCAATTCCGGAAATAAATCCAAAACATCAGATAAAATTAAAATTTATTCAACAGAGCGGTTAACCTTTCAGGATCGTTATGCACAAACCATTCGTTTTTACCAAAAAGGTGAATACAAAAAATCCATTGACTCGTTCCAACATTTACCTGCAAAATTTAAAGCAACAAGAGACATATTATTGCTTCGCACTCAAATCGCAAAAGCCACAAATCGTATAGCTTATCGCGAAGCCCTGGTATTGCTTGAAAAAGAGTATTTAAATGCCCCTGACCTGGGCTTACTATTATCCGATCATTATTTTTTTACCAAACAATATTCAAAAGCACTAAAAACAATCACAAATTTCAGTGAATACATCGGTGGTGATATCGCATTAGACAGTTTACGCCTAAAAATCTTTCTCAAGCAAAATCATTATAAACAAGCAATTGAAGTTGGAGCCGATGCCATAAAAGAAGATCCCAGCTATGAAGATATTTACTGGTTAATGTTAAAAGCATATTTACATTCTTATCAATATCAACAGGTTGGTGAAATACTGGATGTCTTGTTGGATAAATTTAATGCCCAATTTGAAATAGAAAATTTTTACAAAGATCCGTTTTATCGCGAATATGGCTTCTCAAAACAATTTAAAAAATGGAAAGAGCAGAGGGCATCGAAGTCTGATTGACAAATATTTAGCCGCAACGACGCACGACCTGACTGAAAGGAGGAAGTACTTAATGAACGACGCAGGAGTTCTAAAGTGCAGGGCGCAAAGAAAACAAAATGCTGAATGTTAAAAAATTTCTTAACACTCTTATATATATGGTACGCAAGCAGAAAAAAAATTAAATTAAATTCTTTTCCTTTGCGGCAAGAAAATAAACGAGGTATGAAAAATGTCCATCGTAGTGGCAGTTA
>JBGMRJ010000096.1:5584-10256 GCA_048061315.1 Gammaproteobacteria bacterium | reverse complement strand
AGCTGCTTGAATCAACACCTGAAAAATTAAAAACTGAAATTTTTATTCCAATTCAGTAATTAATCTAAGCTCGAGATAAAATAACAAACTAGTCTCTATCTTTAAAAAAATAGCAACGAGTACAAATGTGAGGATATGGAAGGGCTGGAGCCAAATAAAGACCGTGTGCCGCACGAGTGCATGGATGCACGAGGTAGAGCAACGCAGGAGCAGTTGCCGAGGATGCGGCAGTCGAGCGCACATGGATGTGACTAGCGAGTCATAAATTATCTCTCCCTGCTCCATGTCCGGCTTTAAACCTCGCAATTTGCATATGAGCAACTCAAATTAATTAGTCTATTTATCCGGTATCACTCGAACATCACGCTGAGGAAATGGAATCGTAATACCATTTTCTTTAAAGCCTTTCCATATAGCCAAATTCACATCCGACTTTACCGCACCAATGCCATTTTGAGGGTCATTGAGCCAGAGCCGAAGTTCCAAATCAATGCCATTATCACCAAAACTTAATAACCGCGCTTGTGGTGCCGGTGACTTTAAGACACGAACGTTAGCTTCACAGGCTTTAATTAAAATTCCCATAGCAAATTCAGGATCATCATCATAACTAATTTGAACCGGAAGCTTTACACGAACATGGCGATCACTAAAACTCCAGTTAGTCACTTCTGATGTGATTAAATTTTCATTCGGTATCAACGTCTCAACACCTTCACGATCACGCACCACAATATAACGAGCATTTAATTGCACCACCCAACCAAAACGATTCCCAACACTAATAACATCGCCAGGTTTAATTGAACGGTCAAAAAGTAAAATAAAACCGCTAATAAAATTACTGGCAATACGTTGAAAACCAAAACCCAAGCCAACACCCAGAGCACCACCAAATACCGTTAATGTCGTTAAATCTATCCCGACACTGTTTAATGCAACCACAATAGCGATAGTATATAACAGGACTTTACTAACTTTACTTAAAGCGACCCTCATACTGGCGCTAATAAATTCTGATTTACGAGCCCGCTCTTCTATTAACTTAGCCACCCAGCTTGCCACAACAATAAATAAGCCCGCGAATAAAATCAGTTTCGATACCGACAAAATCGAAACGCGTGACTCACCCAAGGTGATCCCGATGCCATCCAGTGCAGCTAAAATAACTTGCAGCCAACCCAGTAAATGTAACGCCACTAAAAACCAGATTGTGGTACTAATGATGCCTTCCCAGGCCTTAATACCGCGCGACTGACCAAATGCACGACGTAATAAATAAACCAAAAAACGGATTGTTGCGAGCGATATCAGCAATGAGCTTAATATTGTAAGTATCTGAGTTTCATACTTATATTCTTTTAAAATTGCTTGACCAACGAGTATGAACAGTAACATCACCAGTGGAAACACTACCCTGGCACTACTGCGTAACGCCAGGCGCATAATACCCTGTTGTTCCGTAGGGCCAAGTCGAGTCTGCAATAATTTTTGCCATTTAGTATGAGCTATAAAAGCAATAATCGCAGCCACCAGCACTATCACTACCTGGTATGCACCCGAAACCGTCATAACAGCGGCATACCAATTTTGAAATGTCGTGCTTAATGTTGCAAAAATATCAGCCATTTCTATCTCTCGAAAATTTAACAGTAAATAATAAATTATATTGTATTGAAATACGCATAACAATCAATAACCTATTTCGGTTTTTTAGTCTTTTACTGGGACAATAACGAATAAACTGCATTATTTTAAGCTCATGAAACGGTTGTGCCAGCCGCTATTAAAGGTACCAGCAGTTATTACACCGTTAAGCCAATGAGAGGGGAAAATAATGAATACAGTATGCGTTCACGTTGATGAAAATATGGATTCAGATTTGATGAAAAAAATTAAACTGGGATTGTTAAAAAATGACAATATCAATAATGTTGAAATGAATCCACAACAGCCTCATGATATCCTGGTTGAATACACGACATCACCCGAGTTGCCAATAAATATTACCCAGCAGCTAGCAAAACTGGGTTTACACTCTGATATTTGGGGTGGATAGTTACCATTAATAAAGGAGCTAGATGCTCCTTTATTATCAGAAATAATGCCCGGAATAAAATAACGACCGCTCAATATTCTTCAATTCATGCTCACTGTTTGAATTTCTGATTACCGCCTCAACTAATGCAGATTTTATCGTTTGATGATCAATTACTTTGGGCAATAAACGCTGCATTTGAAATAAGCGATTAACATGGTTACTTGCTAATTTTTCAAGACCAATCCTTGATTCATCTGTTATATGTTGTAATAACAACAAAAATGGCGACTGCCATGAAAAAAATTCTTTTACTACCGCAGAAGTATCATCTTCTAACCAATCATCATTTAACATCAAACTCGGAAATTCCTCACGCGTTAAAATGCGACCCGATAAAGAATTAAATTCAGACGATGATTGTAAGCCGACACCAGTGCCGTCCTCATCACGCAAAAACCATTGAGTATAATTTTTGTTCCCGGCTGAATCGTCAACTTGTTGAGCTAACCAATCCGCATGATTTATTTCACTATTACTTTGATTTTCAAGATACCGCGAATTAAATGAATGCTGACAGCGTAAGCCAGGACGCCAATGACTGGGTTGATATTCCGGTAAATCATTTTCAAAACAGGCGCTGTGCAGTAAAGCCAGGGGTTTATCGCAATATTTATCCAGGAGCCACAATTCATAATTATCTTTAAGTTCAAAAGGAACCTTATCGGCATGTTGTTTAACAACCTCCAGCAACTCTAAACCCCGTTGCTGTATTGCTTCATACTCCATTGTGCTAATTAAAGGCGCTCGGGTTAGGCCGGTTTTTCGACTCCATATACCAAATTTAATATCGGGAGTCTCAATATCCATATCACCATCAAAAGCCATGCCTTGTAAGGCTTCATCGTGTAAATATAAAACCCAATGCTCACCATCGGTTGTGACAGCATCAGCGCTACCCACTTCAATCACATTCATCACCCCTCGAAATGGATTGAGCATGCGTTGACTAAAGCAATGTGGTTTAAATAGGTTCATAGTATAATCCATGCAATTCTCATGCTATTAGCTGAAAATCATCTAGTAATTAATTCAACTTATACTATTAAGTCTAGATCAAAAACGGCCTTAAAAAACCATGCGTTATCAATATGTTAACCAGAACACATAAAACATTTTGCTAACGCTCAAAGGAATTATTTAAGTATGGAAATATGCCGATAAATTTTATGAAAAAAACGTCACAATTCTGACAGTTTTTATAAGTGTAAATACAATGTGGAAACGGTTGTTATTAAAAAACCCGACAACGATAAGGCAGGCTTTCTGAATTAATCCCTGAATAGTGATAAATCCGTTTTCTTAAATCAGCACTTTTAACCTGTTTTTTCACAAAGGCACCAATGGCATTTTCATAAGCCGGTAAGGTAAATTGAATGGCAGACTCAAATTTAGTTGCTATTTTTCGTGATTTAAAATAACCACACTCTTTTAAATTTTTTGGAGAGATAAAATTAATGACCAACATACCATCGGTAGTTATATTTTTTTCAAGTAAATTAAACCAGTTGCTATCAGCATCAATTGCCCGGACGGGTTCACCATCTTCTTCAGAAAACAGATCATCGATGATGAAATCAAAAGCAGGGCCGGTATAATTTTTTAACCATTTTTGTGCATCCGATTCAATAATTGTGGCAAGTTTATCGGTAATCTTAAAATAACGGTGTGCAATATCAATATGGACTGGATTAAGCTCAATACCGGTAATATCCAGGGGCGTATGAAAGTGATGTAAGTGATGTATCACTGCACCACCACCAACACCGAGCAGTAACACACGTTGAATTTTATCAGAAGAATAAAAAAAACTTGGCAATACCATTAAATCCCAAATGCCGCCAATAATATGTCGATTAGGACGATATTGACTATGAAAAACGCCATCAGTATAAAGTCGGATAGTTTTACCCGCCGTACGAACTTCATAGTTAACGTTATTTAAAACTTTTTGCCAGACTATCGCCATAAATTAAAAATACAAAAACAGAAATTATAATTCATTAACCCAACTTTGAAGTAACTCGACTTCCCGATTTAAATACTCAACATTCGATGATGCCGTCGTTAATACGCTGATGCCCTGACAGCGCGCCATTAAATGCATTGCCAAAAAATCAGCATCCTGCTCACGACCAAGTGCCTCAAATTGCGTTACTAACCATTCCTGAAACAAATCAAACATATTATTAGCATCACCTTGTAAAACGTGCCGTAATTTATTTAATTCAAGACACAAGGATCCAATTGGGCAACCAAAATTTTTGATGTTACTTTGGCTTTTAACCAGAATTAAAATATAATTTTTAAGGCGTGCTCTTGGTTCAGGATATTCCTGTTCCCAGCCCTGTAACATCGTAGTAAAATCTAAACGCCGTTTTTCAAGCACCGCTGATAAAATATCATCTTTAGTTTTAAAATAATAATAAAAATTTCCACGGGCTATTTCCGCTGCTTCTGCAATATCAGTAAAGGATGTATGATCAAATCCTTTTTCATAAAAAAGATTATCAGCAATGCTAATAATTTTTTTTCTATTATTTTCGCCTTTTAAACTCATAATATTACAGATGT
>JBGMRJ010000096.1:0-5484 GCA_048061315.1 Gammaproteobacteria bacterium | reverse complement strand
CTAATAATTTTTTTTCTATTATTTTCGCCTTTTAAACTCATAATATTACAGATGTGTTTTAAAATATTATACCAAAACGATTCAGAATTTGAATGTGGGGAAGTCTGTAAAAAACTATTGTAGCTGGATGCATCAGCCCTAAATGCAGTGTATTGCGTGTCTTTTACAAACTTCCCTTTTAGTCAGAAATACTGAACGTTATTAAGCATAGTATAATCCAAAACGTTCTTAATAATTACATTTTATTCTCTCAAGCAATCGCTTTAGTGGATTCTTTAAAAGGATAATCTGTATAACCCTTTTCATCACCACCATAGAACGTTTCCTGATCCGGAGTATTTAATACACTATCGTCGGCAAATCGTTCAACTAAATCCGGATTAGCGATATAAAGTACCCCAAAGGATACAAAATCAGAATGTGCTTGCTCAATACTCTGCTCGGCTGATTCTTTGGTATAACCGGAGTTTGCCATATACGGACCATCAAAACGTGATTTGATTTGCGCGTAGTCTATCTGTTTAGGCTTTCCAGTCATGTCACCTTCGAGAACATGTAGATAAGCCAAGCCGTATTGATTAATTTGTTTGGTAATAAAATTAAAGGTCGATTGTGGGTTAGAATCGGCAATATCATTATACGAATTCTCAGGTGATATTCGAATAGCAACCTGACCGGCATCCCATTCTTGCAATACCGCTTTGATGACTTCATTAATGACACGAGCGCGATTTTCCAGGCTGCCTCCATATTGATCGCTACGCTGATTGGTACCATCACGTAAAAATTGATCGAGTAGATAGCCATTAGCAGCATGAATTTCAACACCATCAAATCCAGCAACCTTTGCATTATGTGCTGCAACCTGAAATTGTTGTACGATTTCGTTGATCTCAGTGATTTCTAAAGCGCGTGGTTCCACATAAGCTTGTGGTCCATCATAGGTAATGGCATCACCTGCAGGTTTAATTGCTGAAGGTGCAACCGGGAGCGCATTATTCACCTGCAGTGATGGGTGCGAAATCCGCCCGACATGCCATAATTGTAAAAATATTCTACCGCCTTTTGCATGCACAGCATCAGTAACGGAACGCCAGGCACTCACTTGAACAGGATGATAAATTCCAGGTGTCGAAGGATAACCCACTCCCTGTTCCGAGACTTGTGATGCTTCAGTAATTATTAAACCGGCGCTAGCGCGTTGACTATAATATTCAACATGAAGTTCATGTGGCGCATTATCCTGATTCGCTCTATTGCGAGTTAATGGTGCCATTACAATTCTATTCGGAATTGTTAATGCTCCTATTTTTAGCGGAGAAAATAGTGAAGCTGTTGTTGTCATTGTTAATTGTCCTTTTTAGGTTCAGATACTTTAATTATAAGATGGTCGTCTTAGTCCTGAGCTAAAAATAGGACAATCGTCTTAGTTTGTCAATATATTTTATATGATTAATGTCGAATTACCTGCCTAATTTACTTCCTGAATATTTAAAGGTAAGTAAATCATAGAGTTAGAGTAAAATAATCTGTGTTATAAAGAGCGAGGCAACGTTAACCACACTATCCTAAAAGACATGCAGGCGTTAAACTTAAATTTTAAACTCGATATGGAACTATGAATATAAAATGCTATTCGCAGCGATTGTTAAATCCCTTTCGGGGGATGCTAAACACTATTGAATACAATTCTGCAGAAGCCGTTACCATGGACGGTGTTTATTGGGATATCTACGTTCGTAACAGTGCATTAGTGAAAGATCTTGAACAGGAACAAATTAACCAGCACCGAATTCAAACCAGTGAAATTCGTTATGGCCGCTGGTCGAAGAATACCGGTTTGCAACGAGGCCCCACTATTGACTCTGATGACTTTAAAGAAATGGCTGCAACAGGTGAAATTGTTTATCAATACCTTTTACAGCATCATGATGAAATTCCATTTGCTTTTAAAGATTTTTATGAACTGTGGTTACTCGATGAAAACAATAAACCCCTGACGTTATTAAACAGCGCAGTATACAAAGAAGATATGGATTTTGAACAAAATATTAACTGGACTCCAGGGATTGCCTGCAAAGAATCATTTCACTCCGATCACAGTAACACCAGCACATCTGAAACCCGTTTAAATGCAGGTGAACGTTTAAGCCGGTTGATTAACTTACATTCTAATGATTCAGCTCAATGGATTGCAAGAAACAAAAATGGTACGGGACAAGGTCTTGACGGTATTAATTTAGAAACACAATTAGTAGGAAGAAAGATACCTGCCGCACAGATACCGTTAATGTTAATTAATGCCAAAACGTTTACTCTAAGTGAACAAAAATTTATCGAAGACTATTATTCATGGTTAGCACCCTGGTTACTAGTCTTACAATCTCTCTCCGATGATCAAAGAACAGCAATAGAACAACAGGCACGTTCTAATGCTTCCGTCATTGAGAAACACTATCTGTTGTATCCTAAAATAATAGACAATCAATTTATAAAATCAGCACTCGTTGAAACAATGTTGCGAAATAACACCACTGAAATTACACCTGAAAAAGTGGAGTCGGTAGAATATTTAGAATTAAATAACCCGACACATCATTTAAATAAATAGGCAGGAGTTTTGAAGTTTATTTAAAATTCTATAATGTGATCCTGCCACTCATCTTCGTGCACATTATCTTCAGAGATAACTTTATCACGTACTGAAATATTCGAACTGTGAATTGTGTCTGTTGAATGCGATAGTAACGGATGCCAGACTTCAAGCGCTAATCCTTGTGATAAACGTCGATAGGCACAGGATGTTGGAAGTTGATCATAGAGTTCTTTATTATAAGGTCGCAGCACAACACAACCCGGAGCCTTTTGAACGCGATGAGCATAATCAATACAACGGCATTGGCGTGTGTCCAATAACCGACATGCAATATCAGTATAAAATAGTTCTTCTGTTTCATCGTCTTCTAGCTTGATTAAACAGCAACGACCACAACCGTCACATAATGATTCCCATTCTTGTTCAGACAAATCATCAAGAGACTTGTTTTCCCAAAAATTTGGTTTCATTTAACTTTGGTTTTTAGTTGATTCAGTTGCCCAGAAAGCATGTTCCCTATTTAAAAATTCATCATAAGGAATATAGTGCGAACCATCACATGAAAATGTTAAACCAACAATGCCGTTAAAAATATTTAATGTGCCTGATCGTAAATACAAGGTATCATCCATAAATCGTAATTTTTTAAACGATTCAAACACCTCAAATATTTTATCTTCTGAAACCGGGGCATCTTTTGGATAATGTTGTATTGGGTATGCCAGACATATATTAGGATCAATCAACGCTTCTATATCTAACAACCGGTAACGATATGGATCGTCATACAACCACACAATAGCGCGACTACTTGAAAAATGTAAGATCACATGAAATAAACCGTGATTACGCATAAGCTCCTCTATCACAGTTAGTATTACATCCATATGCCGATCAAAACCACTTTCGATTCGGGTTTGATGAAATACAGTACCTCGAATTGAAGGATCACCTTTTATTTGTTGCCAATGATTTGGTTCATCATAGAGTTTGCGGGTAAGTGGTAAATCACGCAAATCAAAATCGGCACCGATGTAACCGAGTGTTTTACCATTACTATCCCGAACCAGTTGAATTGCGGTTAGTGAGGGACGCCTTGCCCGAAGACTGATATAAGCACTCGATAACAGAAAACCGGAACTCGGGACGACTTCACGCATATAAGGGCGTTCACGACGATCACGTCCAAAATCTTTTTTAATAATACCTTCGTGACTAATATTATCGCTAATTTGAATGGCATTAGTGTCCAATGCATATAAAAATGTAAACTCTGGTAAACCTTTCAGTTCAGCAATAAACAGATTATCCAGGGCAGCACGATCCCCCCATACTTCACTGCTTTTTCGCGCTATTTCATGTAAAGGCTCGTTGAGCATTCCGGTCAACATATCATGTTGTGCAGCAATATTTTGTTGCAGTGTCCCGGTAGGTTCTGCATTTTGTTCACTTATACTTAAGTTGTTCATTGTTATAGTCTTAGAGCCTAATTTTTAAATTGGGAATAACCAGTCTTTGTACAGAAATATTTAATTTTCATTCTACTGCTGTTCAATCGATGCTGCAATCAATTCAGTTTAATTTTGAGAACACGTTAAACAATTTTTTTATTTTATTAGTATAGCATTCTCGCCTATAATAACCCTGTTTATAAACCTCATATTGATCTGGAGCAATTATGAAAATTGGCACCCCGTTATCCAAAACTGCAACCAAGGTTATGTTGTTAGGCTGCGGTGAACTTGGCAAAGAAGTTATTATTGCCTTACAACGATTGGGGGTTGAAGTCATTGCAGTCGATCGATATAAAAATGCGCCAGGGCATCAGGTTGCTCATCGAAGTCATGTTATTGACATGACAGATGGCAATGCTCTTCGATTATTAATAGAACAAGAACAACCCGATTATGTGGTTCCTGAAATTGAAGCCATCGCAACCGACACCTTGGTAAAGATTGAAGCTGATAAACTTACAACAGTTATCCCAAAAGCACGGGCAACCCAGTTAACCATGAATCGCGAAGGTATTAGACGATTGGCAGCGGAACAACTGGGCATCAAAACATCAATTTATGAATTCGCTGAGTCGCTTGAAGCATTAACCGAGGCTATCCACTCAAAAGTGAGTTTGCCCTGTATTATCAAACCCGTTATGTCGTCATCGGGTAAAGGACAATCATTAATAGAAACTGAAAACGATATTCAAAATGCCTGGGATTATGCAAAATCAGGTGGCAGAGTAAAAGCCACGCGCGTTATTGTAGAGCAAAAAATTGAATTTGATTATGAAATTACCCTGTTAACCGTCCGTGCACTCAATAGCGAAGGCAATATTGAAACGTACTTTTGTGACCCAATTGGACATCGACAAGTAAATGGCGATTATGTTGAGAGTTGGCAACCACAAGCAATGAGTAGCAAAGCCTTACAACAATCGCAAAAAATAGCAAAAACCATTACCGATGATTTAGGTGGTCGGGGTTTATTTGGAGTGGAATTATTCATAAAAGGGGATGATGTCTGGTTTAGTGAAGTAAGCCCACGACCACATGATACCGGCATGGTAACAATGATCAGCCAACGTCAAAATGAATTTGAACTTCATGCTCGTGCAATTCTGGGATTGCCGGTAAATGTAACATTACAAAACCCGGGAGCCAGTGCTGTAATTTATGGTGCAATGGATGAAAAAGCCATTTGTTTTAATAATATTGATAAAGCATTAGCTATTGCCAATACGGATATACGTTTATTTGGAAAACCGGAAGCCTTCGTTAAACGGCGTATGGGTGTTACTTTAGCTTTTGCCGACAATACCGAACTAGCACGTCATAATGCTAAAAAAGCTGCGGCATTAGTTACAACATCAAAATAACAAAATGCAATCA
>JBGMRJ010000095.1:0-10570 GCA_048061315.1 Gammaproteobacteria bacterium | reverse complement strand
TGTTATAAAAAAGTGATATTTCTGTGAATCACTTGTGACCTGCCTTGATCATACTTACTTCACTTATTCTTAAACCTTAGTTCATTTAAGTAATCTGAATAGTATTTAATATAATCAACAGGAGGACATATTAATGTCAAAATTACTAAAAACAATTGCTACTTCAGCAATCTGCGGTTCACTTTTATTATCATCAACAGCCTTCGCTGGTGGGCAAAGAATGTATGAAGTGACTGTAACGAATATCACCAAAGGTGAAATTTTCACACCAATTTTAGTTGCATCAACACACCGAGGTGTTAAATTATTTAAGCAAGGAACAGCAGCTAGCACTGATTTGGAAATTATTGCAGAAAGCGGTAATAACGGACCCTTGGCAGATTCATTAATATCGGGTGGACATGCACTTGATACGGCTTCTGCTCAAGGTGGATTATTACCAGGCGCATCATTAACATTAACTGTTAAAATGAATGAGAAATACAGCTATGTTACGGTAGCCTCGATGCTTGTGCCTAGCAATGATGCTTTTTTTGCTGTTAATGGAATACACGGGCCAAGAGAAAATCACACACTAACATTGACATCACCAGCATATGACGCCGGTACTGAAGTTAATGATGAATTATGTGCCAATATTCCAGGTCCAGGATTTATCTGTAAGGGTGAAGGTTATAATGCAGCAAGTGGCGAAGGTTATGTTTACACTCATGCTGGTATTCAAGGTAATGGCGATTTGGTAAAAGCAGATCATGATTTCCGTAACCCAGTTGCTATTATCACAATTAAACAAATTAAAAAGTAGTAGTGAGAAATTTTTGAGCTATAAGTAATTTAAAGCGAGTTATAAGTTTGAAAATTTATAGTTAAGAAAAAATAACCGATACAGATTTACTGTATCGGTTTTTACATAATTTTATAAAACAGCTTTCCTTTTAATCCCTATTGAGATACATTCCTTTCTAGTAAAACATGATGAAGTTTATGGAGAAACTCATGGAAAAAGAAAAGTCTGAATTCAATAAGTTACGACGAGGCTTTTTAAAAATGGCTGCTGCTGCCGGTAGTGGTGCAATTGCAGCAACTGCTAGCTCTACAAGTTATGCTAAAACAGTAAAACCAAATCATTCTGCTCACCACAAATCTAAAGCCGGTGGGCAAGCTAATAAATATGGTTCGATGATGTTCATGGAAGGCCATAAACATAAATCTGGACGATTAATTGAACCACCCGGCTCGCCGTCACCAACTGATGTTGATTACAAGGTTTTTGATCTTGACATCCGAATCGTTGAACACGAAATTTTACCCGGAATAAAGTTACATTTATTTGCATTTAACGGACAGGTACCGGGTCCTGAATTTCATGTGAATGAAGATGATTGGGTTCAGGTTAACTTCATAAATAATACCGAAGAAATGCATACCATTCATTGGCACGGAATTACGGTGCCTTACACTATGGATGGTGTTCCGATGGTAACGCAAGATCCAGTACATCCCGGAGATACTTTTGTATATCGTTTTCAGGCGAAACCAACTGGAACGCGTTGGTATCATTGTCATTGGTCAACACCGCTTCATGCAGTATCTGCAATGCACGGTGCTTTTATTGTTCACCGCAAAAAAGAACAGCTCAAAAATCGATTTCCCTATTCACGTGATTACACTTTAATACTGGAATCATGGGATCTTGATTTTATCCGTGAAGAAATGAACGGCTTACTCGAAGGCATGAAAGAAGTTAATTATCTTATGGCTGAAGGTTTGCTGGATTATAAGACGCATGGTTTCTTTAAAAACTATCAGGAATTTAAACAAGCCGTAGAAAGTGGCGAATATATTGCTCCGTATTTGTTGAGCCGATCTAGCAGAAATGAAATAAGGCCGAATTTTTTTGCGATTAACGGTAAGTCTTATCCTGCAACAAAAAGAATTTTAATCAAACAGGGTGAGTGGATTCGAATCAGGCTTGTTAATGCCAGTGGTTTGTCGCATCACATGCATTTACACGGGCATGATTTTTGGTGGGTAGCTCAAGATGGAAATGATTTACCGGAACCACGTCATTTAAATACAGTGCATGTTGAACCCGGTGGCACGTATGACATTATGGTCTATGGCGATAATCCCGGTTATTGGACTTTCCACGATCATAAAACGGTTCATGCCGCTAATAATGGTATCTACCCGGGTGGTATGCTCACTGTACTCGAGTATGAAGATTTTAAACCCAGTTACACACCATCAGTATCGACTGACCAATAAGGAGGTGGAAATATGTTATTGAACATTAAATCTAATTTCGCCTTTTTAATGGTGTCTGGTTTGTTATTACAAAATGCGAATGCGTTAGAAGTGGACAGGGAAGTGATGCCTCGGATTACGGTTGGTGGTCAGGTCATTGCGACAGCTGATGATTATGGCTATTCTAAAAATCTACCGAGCAATCACGACGATAATGTCAGTACTGATGACTCTGCATTATTATTGCGTTTTGATAAACACATGTACGGAGTTGAGTCTGGTGTTGCCGGTGGCGTAATTGGCTTCAGAGAATTTTCAGGTAAAGTTGTGTTTCATCAATTAAATGCATTTTACTGGAATAAAAATATAGAGTTTCAAATCGGTAAAACCCGGCTTCGAAATACCATAATTGAATTACCCACTTTGCGTGATGAAGATTTACTTGATTACAGTCATGTTAATACGGCATCTTCCGATGAAGAGTTTGATCAACTATATGGCAGTAATGTATCTCTGGATTGGTATTTGGATCAGGCTAACCAGTCTTTAGGTATTTGGGCTGGTTCCCGAAATAATGATGTTAATCATTCCAGTGGTCCAAACAGTTTTGATACCAATGGCGTTCGATATAATTATCAACCCCCTGAAGATTTACAATATTTAAACCGTATACGACACGCAGGCATTTTGATTGATTCTCAGCGAGTACAAACTGGAGCTGTGGATGAATGGATGCAGTCAGTTGTAGCCGGCATAGAATTTAACTTGAATATTAATCCAACCAGTAGTTGGTCCATGGGAGTGCAGGCAATTAGTAATGCCGGCGTTGATAGTGCAACAGATTTATCAACCGTATCATCACGTGCACTTTCTAAATCAACTGCGCAAATCATTAGCTTACGGTATACCCGTAGACCACAATTGTTAACGCGTTGGCAAGTTGCAATCGTAGTTGCAAGCAAAAAGTATGATAAAGTATCAAATGCAAAAAATACCAGTTTACTCGTGAATTATACTTACCGTCTGGGGCAGGGGGTTAATATAATAACCCAAGTGAAACAAACCGATTATAGTAATGATATTAATAGTGGCAATGATGAAACGCTGATTCAAATAGGGATGTCATTTCAATTTGATTCGGTATTTAATAATACGATTGGCAAGCGAAATTCAATTTTGAATTTAGAGCATGGCTATATTCAATAGAGGATAAACAATGAAAAAAAACTTCAGCTATATTTTGTTTGCCCTGGCGGTTTTAATATTTTTAATACCGTATACATCGATAACGCACGCTGGTAATAAAGTTGATCATCAGGCGAATAAACATAAAACTAAAAAATATAAACGGCGTGTTAAGAAAAGAAAATCAGATAAACTGGTTATTCTAAATATCATGCCTAAAAGTGGTAAGTCACGTGAAGCAGGGTTTGATGGAAGCTATGCCATGGAAACAACAACACTTCTTGATTCTGATTTTACCCTTTGCGCAAAAGCCTCCAGAGGTTTAATTATGCTTGATAACGCCATGTTAAAAAAATGTGGCGGTCGAGCATCTGGCTGGTCAACAGAACCCGTTAAAACAAAATAGTTTGCTCGCAAAGTTTAGCTGTAACCATTTCAATGTAAGGTTGTAGATGCCACCAATACACTGCTTGCAAGTTGATGAGAGCCTTTGGCGATATCTTTCACCGATAGTAAGCCTGTGATTTTATTGTCATGATTGAGAATTGTTAATCGTCGAATACGATTTAATTTCATTATATTCGCGGCTTCAGTAAGATCCTCATCATCAAAACACGTAACGATATCTTTTTTCATCACTTCATTTACTTGAGTCATAACAGCGTCATGACCGGTTGCAACCACTCTGCAAGTAATATCGCGATCCGTTAAAATACCAACCAATTTATCATCCTCAACAACTGGAAGCATCCCGACATGAAGGTCATGCATTTTTCGTGCTGCCACCTTTGTTGTTGCATTGGCAGGAATGGTTTCTACATTAGTACTCATAAATTTATTGATTCTCATGTTACACCTCCAGTTTATTAATGTGTTGCCTTGGCTGATTGAAGAACCGTTCCAGCAAGATCGCGTGAGAAGAAAGCAATATCATCAACAGAGACAATACCGATTAATATATCATTGCGATCAAGAACCATCAGTCGTTGCACATTATTAACTTCCATCAATTGCGCTGCTTCGCTAATAGCCTGATCGTCATAACAAGTAATGAGATTTGTGGTCATACATTTTTGTACTTCGGTTGAATTAGGATCGCGTCCCATTGCCACAATGTAACAACTGATATCTCTATCGGTTATTAGACCAACTAACGAGCCTTGTTCGGTGACAACGGGTAGCACACCTATTCCGAGTTGGCTCATTTTTCTGGCAGCCACTCTTACAGATTGGGTTGGTTTGAGCATTTCTATATTGGTGCTCATAATATCTTGAATTTTCATAACTATTCTCCTTTAAATAATTGGAGTAGCGGGGTAGTAAATTAAAATTAATGTATCTCTTCCTTATATTTGTAGCAGATTGCATTAAGCTCGATCTTGATCTTAATCAATTACAACAGCTTATCTTGAATTTGTTTAAGACATTTAAAATTACATTATTAAATGTGTGTATTCAATTCACGATCAGGCGAAATTAAATATTTTGTTAAGTAGTTTGAAACACATTAGGACTATTGTGGTTCAAAGTTATTATGCCGTATTTTTAAACTAAATTTAAAATCGTTTAGGTGTGTTATTCGTTTTTAATTGTTTTTAATAAATAAGAAGTAATTAAATTATTATATTCTAACAAAGTAATAAAATCCTTTTGTGATAAATTCTAATACATTGTTATTTATACTATTAAATATTGTTTAACAATATAAATAATGCGAGTAGATACATCACAAAAATAAATGGTTTCAATGCTTTACACGAACCATACTTGGTGTTTAGTATCAGGGACTATAAAAATAATAACCTAAACATTAGTTGTACTGTTAAGTAATGTTTAATAACAATTATCGAACAACAAGTACTAGAAGGAATAATTATGGCTCAGAACGAACGTGTCGGTGGGGATGATCTTGTCATTAAAAATCTTCACTATTCTTATGGTGGTGTGCTTTCCATCTTTAATGATTTCAATCTCACGGTAAAGCCCGGTGAATTTCTATCTATTCTAGGACCATCCGGTTGTGGCAAAACCACCATGTTAAATTTGTTATCCGGTTTTTACCAACCAGAGCAGGGTGATATCTTATTACGCGGTGACAGAATATATCCTGAAGATCCTCATTTGGGTTACGTCTTTCAAAATTCAAATTTATTCCCATGGTTAACTGCAATTGAAAATGTTGAGTTTGGTTTAAAAATGGCCGGTAAACTTACTGTTGCAGAGCGTCGAGATAAAGCGAAACAATATTTGGATATGGTAGGTTTAAAAGGTTTTGATAGTTTCTTACCCGGACGCTTATCGGGTGGTATGCAACAACGGGTATCGTTGGCACGTAGTTTGGTTTTAGAGCCACACTTGTTATTAATGGATGAACCTTTTGCAGCGCTTGATGCTATTACGCGTGAAACTATGAATGATGAGTTACTGCGTTTATGGGATGAACTAGGGCAAACAGTAGTGTTTATTACTCACGATATTGATGAAGCAATTTATTTATCTGACCGTGTTGTGGTATTAGGTCGGCCTCCAAAAGGAATCCATCGTGAGTTAATAAATGAATTACCGCGTCCGCGTAGTGGTCCAGTCACGAGAACCACAGAAATATTTTGGCAGTATAAAAAAGAACTTATTTCAGATATTTCAGCTGTCACAAAAGAAAACCCTCGTGATGAAGCAGAAATGGTTGAAATTGATTTACAAACAGGTGGAAGTTAGGATATTAGTAATAACAAAACTATTAAATTAATTATTATAAAATAAGTAAAGGAGTTGGTCGAATGTTTAAAAAATTAGTCGCAAGTTTATCACTTATTTGTATTTTAGTGACACCCTTATCAATTGCTCATGCAGCAAAAGATAAAGATAAAATTAAAATTGGTTGGGTTTTTGCCATGGCAAATGCACCAATATTAATAGCAGAACAAAAAGGGTATTTTAAAGAAATGGGCGTTGAGGTTGAAGCGCTCACATTCAGTAGTGGTCCATTAGTTCATCAAGCCCTGGCAGCCGGGGAACTGGATATGGCTTACATTGGTGCGCCACCCGTTTACCATTGGTTTTCTCGAGGATTAAACAGCAGAATTTTAGCAAAAGTAAATTACGGTCAAGCCGCGGTGATGGTTCGAAAAGGCGAAGGCATTAAAACTGTTGCAGATTTAAAAGGCAAAAAGTTAGCTGGCGTTAGAAAAGGCAGCGGCATGGATGTTTTATTACGCGGTTATGTTCTTGGTGAACATGCAAAACTGGTACCTGGCAAAGATATTCATGTTGTGCCAATGAAATCCGGTAATATGGGGCCATCATTAGAGCAAAAAGTTGTTGATGGTGCATTCATGTGGGAACCCTTCACCAGTCAGTTTGAATTACGCGGTAATACCGAAGTGATATTCGATATGAATAAAGCAGTGCCACAATATCCCTGGTATATCATCATGGCGATGCCAGAAGCGATGGAAAAGAAAAAATCCGGTATTATTAAAGTTCTAAAAGCTCATAAAAAAGCCGTTGATTTTCTTAACTCCAGTCCAACCGCTGGTAATGACTTAATTGCCAAGGCATTTAAATTACAAGACGTCACGAATGAGAAAACCGGTAAAAAATACACCGGTGTTGATATCGTAGCCAATGCACGTAAACGACTGGGTTGGGCTTATGAATTAACGGATAAAGATTCAGCTTTTGTGCAGCGCCTAATGGATTATTCGTATGATTTGAAATACATCAAAAAGAAATTAAAAGCAACTGATATTATTGATACGTCTTATATGAATGAAGCGTTAAAGTAAAAATGAAAATTAACTCTGGAATGTAATATTGCATTTCAGAGTTTACTATTTACCAGGAGTCTAATGTGAGTGTAGTTGGAAAAAATGCGGTTACTGGGGAAAATACTCCAGAACCGCGTGGTTTAAGAATGCCCCAGTTTTCATGGTCATGGTTATCGATACCATCACTATTGGTTGTCTGGATGTTAGTTGCGACACAATTTCCATCCTATGTGTTACCTCAAGTGTGGGAAGTTGCAGAAGAAGGTTATGACTGGATTGCAGATGGCTCATTGATGCCACATTTGTGGGCCAGTTTTCTCGAAGAAGTCGGTGGCTTTGGTGCCGCAATCATCGTTTCCATTATTGCTGGCTTTGCAGCAGGCTTTTATAAAGGCTTTAGAGAATACATCGTACCCTTAAATGGTTTGTTCATGGCCATCCCACCGATTGCCTGGGCACCATTAATGTTAATTATTTTTGGTATCGGTTATACCACTATAATCGTGGTTATCTTTATTTCAGCGGTAAACCCGATGATTCTAACGATTATGGAAGGCGTATTACAAATCAAAGGTGCAGAAGTGCGAGCTGCGCGAGTGCTTGGCGCGAAAAGTTGGCAATTGTTTATTTATATTTACTTACCTGCCAGTTTGCCCTTTATCACCGCAGCATTGCGTATCGGCTTTAGTCAGGCATGGCGAGCACTGGTTGCTGCAGAAATGATTGGTGCAACACAGGGGCTTGGCTGGATGGTGTCTATGGGGGGAGAAATTGGAAACTCTCGTCAGGTATTATTAGGCATTGTTTTAATTGGTGGTGTTTCGTATATATTTGAACGTGCTTTCTTCCGTCAGCTAGAAAAACGCTATGAAGTATGGCGATTGGTTTAATCTCTAGACACAATTATCAGTTTTAAATAAATTTAAATTAAATAAATATTTAGATATGCTCCAGCAATGGAGCATATTGCGCAGGAGTTATAAGAATGAAAAAAATGTCCGATAAAGAACTAAAACAAAAATTAGGTGACTATATTGCACCAATAGGACTCTATGGCAAAACCAAAGACATGACGTTTTTGGGAGCAGTCAGTTGTAATGTTGAAGAACTTGTCGCCGGTTCGTGGCAGGAAATTATTTTAGATTATGAACTAGGTTCATCCGGCATGGCCGATGGTGCCTGGATGAAAGCAACATTCAAATTTTATTCTGATTGGGCATTATTTCAAACCAGTGATCCTGCAGCTGCAAATTACGTATCAGCTGAATATCAGGCAGGGCCATTAGCACCAGGGCAAAGCCCGGCAACTGTGCAATCCTTAAAAGTCCGGTTTGATCAAAAAGGCCACGAACGTCCATTTCAAAAAGCAATTATTGTTGATACCGTTGATGGATTTTTAAAACCGGGTGATCATATTATTATTCGCTTAGGCGATCGCCGTGGTGGTGGACCGGGTACCCGTATTCAAACTTTCGTAGAAGAAGGTTTTCGATTCCGGTGTTATGTTGATCCATTGGGAACATCCCGTTGTGCCGATGTACCTGAAGATATTATTATTGACATTGTCGCTGGAGAACCAGCACATCTTGAAATTACCGGCTCACGTTTAGCGAAAAAAGGTGAAAACGTTATTCTTCGTGTACGGGCAGAAGACGAATGGGGTAACACCTGCTGGGACACCGGGCTTGATGTTGCGCTACGCGGTATCTGTGATGGCAAAGAAGTCTACAAGGGTAAAATTAAATTAAATAAAAAAGGCTGGTCAGTTGCTAAAATTGAAGACTTGCCAAATAATATTGATGGTGAAATTGCAATACACGCATCAATACCCGATCGACCCGAAGTTCCAGAACAAATTTTCTATGTTACATTCGATAGCAAGCTGAATTTCCCGCGCAGTTATTTCGGTGATCTTCACGTGCACTCCGATGATACTGTCGGCACCAACAACACAACCTATAATTTAACCTATGGCCGTGATGTTGCCGGACTGGATGTGTTGGGTTACACCGCCAATGATTTTCAAATAACAAAACAACGTTGGGAAACTGCCGTTGATTTTTGTCATGAACTCAGTGTTGATAATGAATTTGTGTGTTATCCCGGAACCGAGTGGTGTGGTAATTCCTGTGCCGGTGGTGATCACAATGTAATATTCCTGCACGGCAAGCAACCTGAATTCCCGTTTGATGCCGATGGTAATATTTCACGTTCGTTCGAATGGAATGAAGACATGGAGGGCGATACCATCATGCCCGGTGCCTGGCCATTAGAAGAACTCTATGCAACCTACATTCATGATCCGGAAGGCCATCTATTAATGCCGCATGTTGGTGGTCGCCGCTGTAATCTCGATTGGCATCATCCGGTTCTGGAACGATTAATTGAAATTGAATCTGCCTGGGGACATTTCCCGTGGTTATACGAAGACACCATGCGTAAAGGTTATAAATTAGGCGCTTCTGCCAATGGTGATGAACATCGCGGCCGCTGTGGTGGTGGTGTGCCGGGCACGGCTGTGTTTGGTACCAAAGGCGGTGTAACCGGCATTGTTGCTTCAGAGCTAACACGAGACACTATCGGAAAAGCCTTACGTGCACGTCACACCTATGCCACAACCGGTGAACGCTTAGTGGGTCTCACCACTTGTGGTGACTATATCCAGGGTGATGAGTTTAGCCATACGGGTTCAGCGACCTTAAACTACCGATTTTTAGGCGATAAAGGCTGGGATGAAATAGCCGCATTTGATCATACCGGGTGTTTCTGGAAACGTAATTTGCAGGAAGAGCTAGGCTATTCCGATCGCCATGTCCGCATCCGTTGGGGTGGCGCACGAATTCGCGATCGTTACCGCTGGGCCAACTGGAACGGCACCGTGACTATTACCAATGGTGTGATTAATGAATTCTCCGGCTTTGGTTTTGAACACATCGAAGAAAATTGCTGGCGTGCCGGACCAACAAAAATTGGTTTCCATTCAGATACTTACGGCGATGCTGATGGTATCGAAATTGACCTGAGTAACCTGGAACATTGCACCTTCAAAATCGAAGGCACCATTGATGGTTATGTTAAAGTCGGTAACCCACTCGATGGTAACCCATTTGTACACTGTCCTTCTTTCAGTTGGGAAGTCACCGGAAAAGAACTATTAGAAGGCGGCAGCCTGCGTAAAGAGCTCGGAGGCACAGAATTATTCCTGGCGGTAGAGCGTTTAAGTGAAACACCGGCACCACGTGATGTGAGTGGTTCAATAGAAATCGAAGCCAACAATGGCCCTCATGGTTTCCGCCCGGTTTACATAGCAGGACGACAAATGGACGATGCCAAAGTATGGACTTCAGCGATGTTTATTGATTTTAAATAAT
>JBGMRJ010000094.1:0-10654 GCA_048061315.1 Gammaproteobacteria bacterium | reverse complement strand
TTTAATACCAATACATCAAAAGCTTTTTTATCACCTTTCTGTACTCGTTCAATTAATAATTTATCAACGTTCTGTTCACCCATCCGGGCCGTCCTAATTTCAAATTTGTTAATATAAACGATGTCGGATGGTTATTAAGTACGACACTCGTTCTGCTCTGTAGTTCGTTATTCTACCTAATTAAATTGAATATAATCTGCCTATTGTATAAATTAATTACATTATATTAATATGATATTATGTTACCACAGTGAACCTTACACAATGGCACACTCTTAATAAAACTGTCTTTTAAACTGCAATACTATAAAGCTGAATTTAATAAATGACGACACTAAAAAGCGACATACTAATCATTGGTGCTGGTGCAGCTGGTTTATCTGCTGCACTTCGACTTGCCGAGAAAAAACATATCTTCTTGATATCTAAAGTAAATTTACTCGAAAGTAACACTTTATATGCTCAAGGTGGAATCGCCGCCGTACTGGATAAAGATGACTCAATTGAGTCACATCAATCTGACACGATAAAGGCCGGTGCTGGCTTATGTGATGAAAAAATTGTTAATTTTGTTGTTGGAAAAAGCAAAGAAAACATACAATGGCTTATAGATCATGGTGTTGCGTTTACCCCGGATGAAAAAGAACACCATAGCTACCCTTACCATCTGACTAAAGAAGGTGGCCATAGCATCAGGAGAGTCATTCATGCTGCCGATAAGACCGGCTATGCGATTCAAACCTGCTTATTGGAGAAAGTATTAGCTCACCCCAATATCACAGTATACGAGCATCATAACGTTGTCGACTTGATAACCAGCGGTAAAGTAAGTGATTCTACGCATAGCTGTATTGGAGCCTACATCCTTAATAGAAAAACGGAACAAGTTGAGGTATTTATAGCGCCCACCGTAATATTAGCTACTGGTGGTGTTAGTAAAGTGTATCTGTATACCAGTAACCCGGATACCGCATCTGGGGATGGTATTGCACTCGCCTGGCGATCCGGTTGTCGGGTTGCGAATATGGAGTTTAATCAATTCCACCCTACTTGCTTATATCACCCTGACGCCAAATCATTCTTAGTGACTGAAGCGGTTCGAGGTGAAGGCGGAATATTGCGATTACCAAATGGCAAAACATTTATGAAGCAATATCATAAATCAGCTGAATTGGCACCGAGGGATATTGTTGCACGTGCAATTGATAATGAAATGAAACGCCAGGGCATTGAATGCGTTTATTTGGATATTTCTCACAAACCAGCCGCGTTCATTAAAGAGCATTTTCCGACTGTGTACCAACGCTGCAAAAGCTTTGGAATTGATATCACAACCGACCCGATACCTGTTGTACCTGCTGCGCATTATACCTGTGGTGGCGTAATGACAAACATTCATGGACAAACAGATGTGGCGGGTTTATACGCTATTGGTGAAGTAGCCTTCACAGGATTACACGGTGCAAATCGAATGGCAAGTAATTCACTTCTAGAATGTCTGGTGTTTGCTCAATCAGCCAGTGAACACATATTAGAAAATTCGCAACCCACTATTCATAACAGAAATATACCCGATTGGGATGAAAGCCGTGTGACAGACTCTGATGAAGAAGTCGTTGTTACTCATAACTGGGATGAGTTACGCCGTTTTATGTGGGATTATGTCGGCATTGTTAGAACCACAAAACGATTACAACGTGCTGCCAGTCGAGTGCAGTTATTGTTACATGAAATAGATGACTACTATGGAAACTTTCGTATAACGAATGATTTATTAGAACTTCGAAACCTGGCTGTTGTTGCAGACTTAATCATTCGCTGCGCGCTTGAACGAAAAGAAAGCCGTGGACTGCATTATATTCTTGATTACCCGAATAAAGATGAAAAACACAAAATAAAAAATACCATCATTACGCCTGAAATTGAAAATGATACTGTAGAAAATCATACAAAATTAATACATTCATAGTTTTGTAATTAAATTACTTAACCTGACTAAGGTACAATTTAAGCTTCCGTAAATCATTTTTTTTGATCATATCGGGTAAGATAACTGTCGTAATATTTTTATGAGCATCATCTTTAAAATATAAAATCACTAAACCCGATAGTATAAACCAGTTTTTTTGCAGCATTGCTGTAACTGACTGTTTGTCAGAATTAATAAGCAACCATTCCATTTCTTTTTTAAGCTCAATACTCCTTAAATGAAGCCCAAATACAGTCGAACTCGATTTAATTAAACTTCGATATAAACTGATGGAAATAAGTACGAAAATTATTAGTTTAAAAATGACATAAATATCCAGATTTAATAACAAAACACTATAAGCCAGTAAGTGAATTACGACGATAAAAGAAAAAAGGTATTTTGAGGGTTCTAAATTAAGGTTTAACGGCTTGTTGTATTTGTGTGACGACATAAGCTACATCCTTGTCAGCAGGAATTGTATTTCCCATTAAATAATCCAGTAACAGCGGATCCGGGTTGTCTAAAACGGTTTCAAACACCTGTCGATAATAATCATCCAGATCATTATATTTGGTATCCATAAACCCGATTAGCAAAGTATCCAATTCCAGCATACCTCGGCGACACTGCCAATATAATCTGGATTTTGAAGATAGCTTGTTAGCCATACTAAATTAAATCTTTTAACATCATTTTCTTGATATTATTAATTGCTTCAGTCGGATTTAAACCTTTAGGACAAACGTTAACGCAATTCATAATAGTATGACACCGGAATAACCGGTACGGCCCTTGCAGCTCGGAAAGACGTTCATCAGTCGCCTGATCACGACTGTCTGCTAAAAAACGGTATGATTGTAATAATGCAGCTGGCCCTCTGAATTTATCCGGGTTCCACCAAAATGAAGGGCATGCTGTAGTACAGCAACCACACAAGATGCATTCATATAAACCATCCAGCTTATCACGTTGCTCAGGAGTTTGATGATATTCAACTTCAGGCTCAGGATCATGCACAACCAGATACGGTTTAACAGCACGATAATGATGAAAAAACTGACTCATATCGACCACCAGATCCCGTATAACGGGCATTCCGGGCACAGGACGAACAACGATTGGTTGCTTTAACTCGTTCAACGGCGTTATGCAAGCTAAACCATTTTTACCATTGATATTAACCGCATCAGAACCACAAACACCTTCACCACAGGAATGACGAAAACTTAAACTCGGATCCTGTTCTTTTATTAATAACAAAGCATCGCGTAACATTAAACTGGTATCAATATCATCCAGCACAAAATCCTTCATTGTTGGTTTTTTATCAGTTTCCGGATTATATCGGTATATAGAAAATCGCATGATACGCTCTTTTAGTAAACTCGTTTTTTCGGTGGAAAAGTTTCAACTGTCATTGGCTTCATTCTTACCGGTTTGTATTCAAGTCGTCGATCCTGTTTATAGTATAGTGTATGACGCATCCAGTTTTTATCATCACGCTCAGGGTAATCAATTCTGGAATGAGCACCTCGGCTTTCAGTTCTGGCTAATGCACCCGTTACAGTCGCTATCGCAAGATCAACTAAATTCTCAAGTTCGAGGGCTTCAATCCTGGCGGTGTTAAATATTTTACTGTGATCTTGTAACTTTACATCAACTAGTCGTTTTTCAATATCAAGAACCTTATCCAAACATTCTTTTAAAACTTCATCGGTTCGAAAAACACTGCAATTTTGTTCCATCACCGTTTGTAATTCCTGCCGTAAAGTCGGGACTGATTCACTATCGCCCTTTTTATCCCATCGTGCCAGGTGATCCATCGCACTCGCAACACTGGCCTCATCAATAGGACTATGATAACGATTTTCATTTAAATAATTAATAATGTGTTTACCCGCTGCACGGCCAAATACAACGATATCTAACAAAGAATTACCACCTAAACGATTTGCACCATGAACTGAAACACAGGCACATTCACCGACAGCATAAAGACCCGGTATAACATCTTCTCCGGTTGATACCGGTGCAACAACCTGCCCGTGACGATTTGTCGGAATACCGCCCATGGTATAATGCGCAGTTGGAAAAACCGGGATTGCAGATTCAACCGGATCAAAGCGTAAAAAAGTTTTAACCATATCCCGAATACCGGGCAGACGCTTCGCAATAACCTCTTCCCCAAGATGATCTACTTTTAACATGACATGATCACCATCGGGACCACAACCACGTCCTTCTCGAACTTCAGTGGCAATAGCTCGGCTAACAACATCTCTACTCGCTAAATCTTTGGCATGAGGTGCATAACGTTCCATAAACCGTTCGTTATGTTTATTAAGCAGGTAACCACCTTCACCGCGTACACCTTCGGTAATCAGCATGCCTTTACCGGCGATACCCGTTGGATGAAATTGAAAAAACTCCATATCCTGCAGAGGAATACCGGCGCGTAATGTCATGCCCATACCATCACCTGTGTTGATATGCGCATTGGTATTGGTTCGGAATAACTGCCCTACGCCACCAGTCGCAATTAACGTGCTTTTAGCTTCAATGATCATTGGTTCGCCAGTTTCAATTTCTAAAACCAGAGCACCAACAATATCACCTTCAATATTTTTAATAAGATCAATAGCAAAAAACTCATCAAAAAAATGTGTTTTTGCTCGAATATTTTGTTGGTATAAAGTGTGTAAAATTGCATGACCGGTTCTATCAGCAGCAGCACAGGTTCTCGCGGCTTGATCACCACCAAAATTCTGGCTTTGACCACCAAACGGACGTTGATAAATTTTGCCATTGTCTAAACGCGTAAATGGTACGCCGCTATGTTCTAATTCAATAACCAGTTTTGATGCTGAACGACACATATATTCAATAGCATCCTGATCACCAAGGTAATCACTGCCTTTAACCGTATCGTACATATGCCAATGCCAGTTATCGGGAAGCACATTTCCAAGTGCGGCATTCATCCCCCCTTGTGCAGCCACGGTATGTGATCGTGTTGGAAAAACTTTTGATACCACGGCAACATTAGCATCTGCCTCAGCGAGCTGTAATGCCGCTCTTAAACCACCACCACCGGCTCCAATGACTAACGAATCAAATCGTCGTTTTTTTAGTGTCATCGTATATACACCGAAGCTAAAATAAGCACTACCGAAACTCCCAAGCCGAATATAAATAATAAAATAAAAGATAACAACACCAGACGAAGCACAAAAGGATGGACATAATCTATCACAATATCTCTGACACCTACCCAGGCATGAATGAATACTGCAAGAAAAAATAAAGCAATCAGAATAATGCTTATTGGTGATTTCAGTGTTGCGAGCCAAACATCAAACGTAATCGTAGGAGATTGAATAAACCAGACTAAACTGATTACAAAAAATAGTAATAAATATATCGCCGAGAGTCGTTGAACAATCCAGGCTCGAAAACCGTGAGCATACTGACTCATGACAACAACCTCAAAGCAATAAGCACCGTCACGATAACTGCAGCAATATTCGCTATCCAGGCACTTAACCTGGCTGCAGGTAACGATACACCTAGCTCAATATCGATAAGTAAATATCGAATGCCTGCGAGAATATGATGTGAGATTGTCCAGATTAAAATAATGAGTAAAATTTTAAAACCGGGGTTTTCAAAGTAAACCATAAGCTGATCAAACTGGGCTTTACCTTGAGTGGATAAATAAAATCCATAAATAAATACCGGTAAAAATAATGCCAGCAATAACCCTGATAAACGATGCAGAATTGATGCAATCGCAGTTACCGGCATGGCAATTTGAAATAAATTAAGAAATATTGGTTTTTGTTGTTTTTCTAGCATTATCAATTAGTTTAGTCGACATCTGATATTCTTCCAATGATATAATAGACTATTAAAGTGTAAAATAATTCAAAATTAAATTGTGATAAGTAAGGAATTATAATGGAGTTAAACTGGAAAACCCATCTCGAATCATGCGGTGCAAAAATAATCGACGATAAAGTCATTAATTATGGCAATCCAGAGAGTGAGTTAAAAAATAGCACTTCAAGCCACCACGCCATCATCGCTGACCTCTCGCATTATGGACTAATAAGAATATCCGGTTCTGAAGCACAGTCATTTTTACAGTCACAATTCAGTAATGATGTTACGTTAATAACAGAATCACAAGCACAGCTAAACAGTTACTGTAGTCCTAAAGGTCGTGTTCTTGCGTTCTTTAATCTCTTTCTTGTTAACAATAATTATTATGTACAGCTTCCCAAACCTTTATTAAGCTCAATATTTAAACGTTTAACTATGTTTAAAATGCGAGCAGATGTTGAATTAACGGATGTTTCCGACTCTTTTCTGTGTCTCGGACTATCCGGTATCGCTGCTGAAACTATATTAACAAACAAATTTAAAGAATTACCTGAATCCAATTTTGGCTGTACTAGCATTGAAACTGATACACAGAATATAACGACAATTATTCGAATTTCCGATTCTAAACAACAAGCTCTACCGCGTTTTTTGCTATTTTCCAATCAAGCTACTCTTATTTCATTTTGGCAAGAAAATAGTGAATCTTTTCTTCCTATTGGTAGTGGTAACTGGTCATTGCTCGATATTCAATCGGGTATTCCCACTATCACCACAGAAACTGTTGATGCGTTTGTTCCGCAAATGTTAAACCTGCATCTCATCAATGCAGTCAGTTTTACCAAAGGGTGTTATCCCGGGCAAGAGATTGTTGCCCGAACTCAATATCTCGGCAAATTAAAAAAACGCATGTACCTGTTAACCAGTGATTACAATCAAACACTTGAACCGGGGACTGATTTAAGCTCTGAAAATGCCACAGATGATCAAAGCAAAGGCAAAATTGTTAATAGCCAATTAAACACGAAAGGTGGTATTGATGCACTTGCAGTTTTACAAATCAACAGCATTACTGAAGGAAAGATTACCGTTAAATCCAATCCTGAGATTATGTTTTCAATAATGGAATTACCCTATTCTTTTGAACAAAAAAATTAGATTCTGGATTACCACATTCAATTTCTGGAATAGATTATAAAGTTTCTAAATTCAGTTTTGTTTCTTGCCTGATTTTTTATACCCGAGTTTAACTTCTTTGATGACTTGCCGATAATATTACGGAGAACACGTTTCGAGTTCAAATTTGACATGCAAGGTAAAACATAATGAGTGAAATATCAGAACAAGAATTCCTAAAATCGTTATTAGACGACCTTGAAAATGACAAATTAGTTTTACCAACATTACCTGAAGTTGCACTAAAAGTGCGTGAAACGCTTGAAGATGACGATGTCTCAATGAACAATGTTAGCGAAGTTATTTCATCCGATGCTGCGCTATCTGCAAGATTAATACAGGTTGCCAATAGTCCATTGTTGCGAGCTTCTCAACCCATTGATACCTTACTCGGTGCAATTTCACGAATGGGTTTTACCATGATTAAAAATCTGGTCACCAGCATGGTAATGGAACAAATGTTTCAGGCTACCTCAGATACAACGGATTCACGATTAAGAGCAATTTGGGAACACAGCACTCAAGTAGCGGCAATTAGTCATGCGCTATGTGCCGAAATGACCAAGCTGCCGGCTGATCAAGCAATGCTAGCAGGTTTGGTTCACGATATTGGCGCACTCCCTATTTTAAGTCGTGCTGAAGATTATCCTGAGTTATTGGATGATGAAGCATTACTTGATTCTATAATACAAAAAGCTCATACCACCATTGGTGCCGCAATTTTAAAAAAATGGAATTTCTCAGATGATATTATTGCAGTTGCTGCAGAACATGAAAATTTAAGTCGCGAGCACGAAGGTCCTGCTGATTATATCGATGTTGTTATGGTTGCTAATTTACAAAGTCATTTTGGAACTAAGCACCCTCATACCTCGCAAGACTGGAACAAAATCCCGGCTTTTGCTAAATTAGGATTAGAGCCCGAAATGAATATTATTGATATGGAAGATGCCGAAGAAAAAATGGATGCAGTGAAAGCCGCATTAGGGGGTTAATCTTCCTTTGGAAGATTAGTTACGACCATAAGCCCAACGAAATGAAGTTTTAAACATATCGCTGCCACCAACTCGTACACCACTATACATTGTTTCTGCCATTGTTGTAGAATTGAGTAAGGTTGCAACATCAATCAAAAGTTCTGCGTCGGCAATTAATCGTTCAACATCTTCATTAGCATAACCAGACCAATATTTCAGATCATGTAAAAAACAGGCTGGATAAATACTGGTGCCATTCCAGCGATTCAACCACATTGAACACCCATCACTAACAAAACTCTTTATTGGAGGATCGTTCTTTATTTTTAACCACAAATTATCCAAACCAAAATGCCGACAGATGGCTCTAATTTCAGATAAAATTAATTTTTTCCCTTTCGGTGGCAATCTATAACTTCTAAATAATTCATAGCGCGTTACGGATTTTTTTTTTCAGATACAGATTTTAATCGTGATAAACCTCGAGTAAACATGTTTCCAATCATACCATCCATCATCAATGAAAAATAACCTCCTAAAACGGGTATATCCATTGCCCCGGACATACTCCAGGTAACAAGCGTGTTATTCCCTTCTTTTGAATACAGCATTGATGATATCGACTTTTGTTCACCACCATCAAAATAGAGATCATACACAATGCCCTTCTCAGGAGATGATTCTGTTATTTCCAATTTACCTTCACCACTATTACCCTTCCAGGATTGACTGGCACCAATTCCCTGCGACTTAACGCCTTTAAATATTATAATAGAGGGATCATCCAGTTTCCAGGGTGTCCATTGTTCCCAATGATCCAGATTGCCAACATAATAATGAATTGATTCTGTTGGCGCTTCAATCGTAATTGAACGTGTAACCGAAAATTCCTTAGGTAAAAAAATACCGATTGTTCCTGCAATTAAAATAATAATGGTTACTATAATTGCTGATAATTTTAAAAAGCGCATAAGCTCTCCTTTTATTTACGATACTTCAGGTTTCATGTGTGGAAATAACAACACATCCCGAATTGATGGTGAGTCCGTAAACAACATAACTAAACGATCAATGCCAATTCCTTCTCCAGCCGTCGGTGGTAAACCGTGTTCCAGGGCAACGATATAATCTTCATCATAAAACATGGCTTCATCGTCTC
Organism: Gammaproteobacteria bacterium; assembly: GCA_048061315.1. Lineage (GTDB taxonomy): Bacteria > Pseudomonadota > Gammaproteobacteria > UBA6429 > Thiohalophilaceae > CAYQUC01. The sequence goes on along the minus strand of JBGMRJ010000094.1, from coordinate 1,488 downwards.
CAGCTTCTTTTTCGTTCACCTGTTGTTGAAAACGTTCGGCTTGATCTTCTGAATCGTTTAATTCTGAAAAACCATTTCCAATTTCACGACCACCGATAAAAAATTCAAATCTATCGGTGACAAAATGATCATCATCATTTCGTCTTGCCAATGGCGATACTTCAGTTGGATAAGCGGTAATAAAGGTTGGGTTCATTAGTCGATGTTCAACTGTTTTCTCGAATATTTCAATTTGTACTTTACCCAGACCATAACTGTCTTTTAACGGTATTCCAAAACCTTCAGCTATCTTTCGTGCTGACTCTAGCGACTCAAGATCAGTTGCAGTGATATCCGGATTAAAGTGTAAAATTGATTCTTTAATCGTCATTCGCGCAAACGGTTGTCCAAAATCAAATTCATCACCTTGATAGGTTATTTTGGTTTTACCCAGTACAGCCTGTGCCATTTCACGCAGCATGTCCTCTGTTAAATCCATTAGCATTTTGTAGTCGGCAAACGCTTCATAAAATTCCAGCATGGTAAATTCAGGGTTATGCCGGGTTGATAAGCCTTCATTTCTAAAGTTACGATTTATTTCAAACACTCTTTCAAAACCGCCCACAACCAGGCGTTTTAAATACAGCTCAGGTGCTATTCGTAAATACATGTCCAGACCCATGGCATTATGATGAGTCACAAAAGGCCGGGCTGTCGCGCCACCCGGAATAACCTGCATCATTGGTGTTTCAACTTCCATAAAACGTTTATTGATAAGATAATTTCGAATAAAGGCAATCATTTCCGTTCGAATACGAAACGTATTGCGCGATGATTCATTCATAATTAAATCAATATAGCGTTGTCGATAACGTGTCTCTTGATCTGATAAGCCATGAAACTTTTCCGGTAAGGGGCGTAGTGATTTTGTTAATAAACGAATATTATCAACTTTAACAGTTAATTCACCTTTGTCGGTTTTTGAGAGTAGACCTTCTGCGCCAACAATATCCCCGATATCCCATTTTTTGAATTGGGTATTATAAAAACCTTCCGGTAATTTATCGCGACTGACAAAAAGTTGAATTCGACCGGTCATATCCTGAACGGGTGCAAAACTATTTTTACCCATAACCCGTTTTGCCATTAAGCGACCGGCAACAGACACATGAAGACCTAAGGCTTCAAGTTGTTCTTTATCTTTATCGCCATGAGCTGCATGTAAATCATCGGCTAAATGGGTTCTTCGAAAATCATTCGGAAATGCATTACCGCCATCTCTCATAATCTGCAATTTGCTACGGCGTTGTGCTATTAATGCATTTTCATCAATTTCATTACTCATATTTTCTATCGCTCTTAATTAAATTTTATATTCAATAACACTTCTGTCCCGTTAAAATTCAAGCTGTGTCTACGTTTGAATTAATTGCGGTAACACCGGACATGAAACTGGTGTAGGCCACTAAAGACTCGCTATTCGCCATCCATGGCCGCTCGACTGCTTCA
>JBGMRJ010000093.1:0-10999 GCA_048061315.1 Gammaproteobacteria bacterium | reverse complement strand
CCAAGAAAAAAGTAGCTAAAAAGAAAGCCAAGAAAAAAGTAGCTAAAAAGAAAGCCAAGAAAAAAGTAGCTAAAAAGAAAGCTAAGAAAAAAGTAGCTAAAAAGAAAGCTAAGAAAAAAGTAGCTAAAAAGAAAGCCAAGAAAAAGGCTAAGAAAAAAGCCAGGCGGCGTTAAGTTATTTAAAAAGAAGTAAAAAAAGGCGGTTAACCCCGCCTTTTTTTATGGAAATTATCTAAAAAGAATAATAACTCAAGCTGTAGTTTTGATCGCCGATAATTGTTAAGTGATGTTATAAGATTTTAATTTAATTGTGATCGTAATAATAATTCATTCGAGATAAAAAATGACGACAGAAGTTCTTATTTGCGATGATTCAAGTTTTGCCAGAAAACAGTTAGCACGTTCTTTACCTGCGGAATGGGATGTTAATATCAATTACGCTGTGGATGGCGCTGATGCTATATTTCATTTGCAGTCTGGCAAAGGTGAAGTTCTTTTCCTCGATTTAAATATGCCGGTAATGGATGGCTATGAAGTTTTGGAATCGATTAAAGCTAACAATTTCGAAACAGTCGTTATTGTAGTATCCGGTGATATCCAGGCCGAAGCGACTAAACGCGTTAAAGAATTAGGAGCCATCGCATTTCTTAAGAAACCAACCAATGTTGAAAATATTTCTGAAGTATTAGAGAAATTTGGTTTGTGTTCTGTTTCTTCAAACAAAACCAAAGATAGTGATATTGAAGTCACTGAATTGGATATGATAGGTGAAGTCGCTAACGTTGCAATGGGGCGTGCAGCTGAACTTTTGGCAATGCTGCTTGGTCATTTTATCAAAATGCCAATTCCAAACGTGAATATGCTCGAAGTCGGAGAATTGAGAATGGCTCTTGGTCAAGTTGATAATGATGTTAAATTATCAGCAGTTTGTCAGGGTTTTATTGGTTCGGGTATTGCTGGCGAAGCCTTGTTGATCTTTAATGACTCAAGCTATGTCGATATTGCGGAATTAATGAAGTACGATGAGCAAGTTGATGAAGCTGCTCAAATTGAAATGCTAATGGACATATCAAATATCATGATCGGTGCCTGCTTAAAAGGCATTGCCGATCAATTGGATCTGACGTTTAGTCAGGGTAATCCCATAGTTCTAGGACAGCATATTAATATTGATAGTTTGTTACAGAAAAACACCATGACATGGAAAAAAATATTAACAATTGAAATGGGTTTTGCAATTGAAGGTTGTAATGTTAATGCGGATTTACTTTTACTGTTTACAGAAGAATCACTTCAATCCTTAAAACAAATCGCTGAGTATCTCGAGGCATAGTTATGGCGAATGCTCAAGTTGATATGAGTGAAATCCATTGGATGATGGATGTCTTACAATCGATTGATGTAGGGTTAGTAGTACTTGATAAAGATTTTAATATACAAGTGTGGAATGGTTTTATGGAAAACCATAGTAGCATTAGTCCAAATGAAGTTTTAAATAAAAATATTTTTAATTCATTTCCAGATATTCCTGTATCCTGGTTTAAGCGTAAAATACAATCGGTGATGTTACTTAAAGGGCGTTCATTTACAACCTGGGAACAACGACCTTATTTATTTGAGTTTAAAAATTACCGACCTATCACCGGCTCAGCGGAATTCATGTATCAAAATATTACATTTATTCCGCTACTCTCTGCCGATGGAAAGATTAACCATATTGCTATTAATATTTATGATGTAACTGACATTGCCACAAGTCAGATTGAATTACAAAAAGTTAACCATAAACTCGAAGCCTTAAGCCGAACCGATCGTTTAACACAATTAAATAATCGTGGTTATTGGGAAGAATGCCTGGCAAGAGAATTTGAACGGGATAAACGTACGAATGAAGTATGTTCACTTTTGATTTTTGATATAGACCATTTTAAAAAAGTTAATGATGTTCATGGGCATACGGCTGGTGATGAAATTATACGGGTTACTGCAAGAACTCTCTTAAGTTCTACCCGTGCAACTGATATTAGCGGCCGTTATGGTGGTGAAGAATTTGTTGTGATTTTAATTGATACCGATGCTGAAAATTCAAAAATTCTGGCTGAACGAATTCGAGAACGAATAGCGGCATTACAGATTAATTTTGAAGGAACGGTTATTCCTTATACAGTTAGTCTTGGTATTGCAGAGCTTAATTCTGATATTAAAAATCATACTCAATGGATTGAATGTGCCGACAAAGCACTTTATGAAGCGAAGGAGTCGGGACGAAACAATACTAAGATTTATAAGCATCAATAATTTTTTTGAACAGCCAAGACGCCAAAGAAGAACAAAAACATTTTATTTTAAAAAAATTTTTCTGGTGTTGTGCACTTTAGAATACCGAGAAATTCATTAAGTATGTTTTCGCTTTGCTCTCATTGGGAGTCTTGGCGGTTAAAAATTATTTCTTTTTAGCCGTAGGGATTGATTGCCGATGTCCTGTCGGTTTCCACGCCGGTGCAATGACATTGGGCATGCTGGAACGGTTAACCAGTCTGGCGGGGGCTAGGGCGAATTCACCGTATAAATGATTTACTTTATCCATCACTTGATTAACTTGTATCGCAACTTCATCGTGTTGTTCGAATAATTCAAGTTGTTGTCGTTCAGGCCGTGGATCGAGTGCGGTGATTTGAACTTGTACAATTGCATCACTGTTCCATTTGGTTTCGAGAACGTGCAAGCATAATTTATAAATTGCTTTACCATCATTGGATGCATGACTTAAGCGCAGTTTATCGCCAAGCCAAAACCCTGGACCAAGTCGTAAACCAACAAAATATTTTTTTGCTTGCAAATCATGTTGCCGTAATCGCGTTGCCAGCTTTTCACTCATGTGTAATAAAAACGTTTTAATGGTTTTAATGTCATGTGTATGCGGTGGCATGACTTTTCCGTGGCCCAGTGTTTTGGGTGGTGCAACATCCAGATGAGCTTTATCTGGATCAAGCCCCTGACACATTAACCAGATGCGTCGACCAATATTGCCAAACCGTCTGGCCAGTACACTCACCGGTAACCGTGTTATTTCGCCACAGCGATAAACACCATGAGCTGCGAGAAAATCACCAACCCCATCGGCAATACCGCACAACGATGTTACCGGAACATCCTGTAAATATTTTTTTGTTTCCCAGGGGGGGATAATTGTAATGCCATTTGGTTTATTTAATTTGGCAGCGAATTTTGATGTGGTTTTGTCACCACTAACGCCAATGCCGCAGGTTAATCCTGAAACCTGTTTTACTTTATCGCGTGTGAGATATGCCATGCGTACTGCTGTGCCATGCAAGCGTTGGCAATGGCTAACATCCAGAAAGGCTTCATCGACTGAAAAAATTTCAATATCAGGGCTGATATCTTGTAATGATTGCATAATGATTGTTGAAACAGCAGCATAGCGTTCTGGTCGAGCAGGGCGTTGTATAAGGCGTGGGCAACGCTGTTGTGCTTCTTTGAGGCGCATCCCGGTTTTAACACCAAAGCGGCGTGCTTCGTAGGAGCTGGTGATAATACACGTGCCGACTTCACCGTTAGTGACAGCAACTGGTTTGCCTCGTAATTCAGGAAAGTCATTTTGTTCAATTGAGGCAAAAAAAGCATCCATATCCATATGAATAAAGGCGCGTTTCCAATGAACCGGGCAGTAACGATTATTTTTCATGGCGCACGAAATTATTTGTTAGACGATCAGGATTAACGGTAATTGCGCATTTGTCCAACTAATACGCCTTGTATTGCAACGCGCTCAGCATTGTAATGCATTGCAGACATTGCGGTGTTCGCCGGTATAAGTAAGATGTCGCCATCCTTATCGTGATGTAAGTACTTTAATGTTGCTTCATCGTTATCAATTAATGCTACGACGATCTCGCCATCATTTGCGCTATTACATTGTTCGATAACAACCATATCACCGTCGAGTATTCCTGCATCAACCATCGAGTCGCCTTGAACTTTTAAAACAAAGCGATTTGGTCCCATAAAAAATTCACTTAAATCCACGGTATCGGCACCGGGTATAGCTTCAATGGGTTTGCCTGCAGCAATACGCCCTAAAAAGGGTAAGTTGGAGGGTAAGCCAGACTCATCGTTCTGGTGCAGGCGAATGCCCCGGTGCCGGCCGGGAAGCAAATCAATCAATCCTTCAGCAGCCAGAGCCTGTACATAACGGTGTACAACTCCTTTGGACTGTATTCCAAGTCCGTGTGCAATTTCAGTTAATAGCGGCCCTTGCTCGTGCTCGGCGATATAGTCGCAAATAAACTTAAAAGCATCTTTTTGGCGTGTCGAAAGCATAAGATTCTCCATACGTTCTCATTGAATACAGTATAGAGAACATTCTAAGAACTTTCAAGCTGAAATTTTTGAGATGTCGCAAGTTTATGGCAGTGTTTAAATTTAAGCATTTTGGGTAGTGTCAGGTAATTACTAACGGGGCATGGGACAAACATGACTCACCAAAGTGAGTCAGTTTTGAAATTCAAATAAATATTAAATTAAGCTTGGGCTTCTCGTCCAGTGTGGGTTGAACTACCAAAAGCCAGTATTGGGAAAAATATAATACCCAGGAATAATAAGCCAAATCCAAATCCGACTCCACGACCAAAGCTTTTGGCTATGTCAAAATACATAATAATCATAATGACTAGGTTAACAACTGGAATGAACAATAAAATCAACCACCACCATGGGCGATCCGTAATTTTAAAGTAAACAATGGCATTATAAAATGGAACAATACATGCCCAACCCGGTTCACCCGCTTTTGAATAAATTTTCCACATAGTGATAATCATAAATATAAGAAAAACCAGATAAATGATTATTCCGACCATTCCGATTTGTTCTGCTGCTGCATAGTCTGCTGCTGTTGGTTCCATTTGTGTACCTCATTCTGTATGTTGGTGTATCTGTAATAATTGTTGTAAATTCAATTAAATAGAATTAACGTCTGAAGTATAGGAGAGAAAATTCAAAATTGCATAATTTCAATATAATAAAACCGTTGATTTTATGGGAAAACGAACTCTCTAGAAGTTTGTATGAGTTTAATTATTTTGAATGTTGAAATTATATGAAAAAAATAGTGTCACACTAGTTTGAATATTAATAAAGGAAAATAAAAATGGTTGAACCCAAATGCCCTGACTGTTCGGTAACTGGTATTGAAAAAATAGTATCAAAAGAAAGTAATGAACGCTCTCGTCGAAAAGAGGCCTGGTTTTATGTGGTGTATTGCAAAGAGTGTGGTCATGTTTATGATGTTTTAACTAAACACGTGTTTACGCAAACTAAACCGGGCTATTTTGTCTTGCCAAATAAATAAACTTTTATCATTTCAACTTAGTTCAAAAAATATTAAATGAATAGCAATAATATCGATCACAATCACATTTGGCATCCCTATAGTGCAATGAATTCCGACTTACCGGTTTACTCTGTCGCTTCAGCACAAGGAGTTCGAATAACATTGCAAGATGGCCAGCAATTAATTGATGGTATGTCATCATGGTGGTCTGCGATACATGGTTATAATCACCCGATTATGAACCAGGCATTACAGGTACAAATTCAAAAAGTATCGCATATTATGTTTGGCGGTTTTACGCACCAACCTGCAATTGAATTAACAAAAATACTCATCGATATTACACCAGATAAATTACAATCCCTGTTTTATTCTGATTCTGGCTCAGTCGCTGTAGAAGTTGCTTTGAAAATGGCATTGCAATACTGGATGGCAAAAGGACAACCAAACCGGAAAAGATTTATCGCGCTACGTTCGGGATATCATGGTGACACATTTATGGCTATGTCAGTTAGTGATCCTGCTACTGGAATGCATCATTTGTTTGAAGAAAACATAGCAAAACAAATTTTTGTAAAACAACCTGAAAGTCGATTTGGTAAAAACTGTAATACTGGTGATGTTGAAGCTTTAGAGCAAGCATTAAATGAACATGAAAATAGTGTTGCTGCAGTTATAATGGAACCCATTGTTCAGGGAGCCGGGGGAATGTGGTTTTATTCTGCCGACTATTTAGCAAAAGCCAGGCACTTATGTGATCAGCATGGGGTGTTATTGATTCTGGATGAAATTGCAACAGGATTTGGTCGAACTGGAAAATTATTTGCATGTGAACATGCGGATATATCACCTGATATTATGTGTATCGGGAAGGCATTAACTGGTGGTTATTTAACATTAGCGGCAACATTGGCTACGAGTGAAATTAGCACAACCATAGATAAACACGATCCAGGTGTGTTTATGCACGGACCGACTTTCATGGCAAATCCTTTAGCATGTACGGCGGCATTAACCAGTATAAATTTATTATTGGATTCGGATTGGCAACAAAAAATAACACATATTGAAGACAAATTGCGACAGGGGCTAGCTGTCTGTTCCCGATTTGAAAATGTTCACGAAGTGAGAGTAATTGGCGCGATTGGTGTTGTTGAAATGAAACAAGCGGTAGACATGAAAAAAATTACCGAGGCATTTGTCGCTGCAGGTGTTTGGCTTCGACCTTTTGGAAAGTTAGTTTATGTTATGCCACCGTTTATTATTGATGATAATGAATTGGATACAGTAATTACTGCAATGGTTTCTGTTATTAAAGTACAGTAAATTATTGTTGAGCTTCCTGCATTTGTTTTTCTTTTCGTTTAAATTCATTATTAAGTTGCTCAGCAAGATCATCTGCTTGTTTTAGAGCGTCCGTTTGAGTTTTCCAAATGCGATCATTTTTAGGAGCATTATCATCAGAGTTTTCACTACAGGCAGGTAGCGTGACTATCATCGAAAATAGTGTCAGAGAAGTTACTATAATTTTATTCATAAGTAGTGTCTATTTTTAAAAATATTTAGTATTTCTAATTAATAGCCTGTAATACATAAAATGCAAGAAATGGAGTTTAATTTGGGGGTCGTTTTAATTTTTCAAGCATTTGAACAACAATTCCCCAAAACCACTCTTTGATTCGTTGTGAGCGGGATCGATTACGCCATTGTTCGTAATTAATTTCTTTACAATCACTTAGTTCCTCCTCAAACCAATGTTTAATTGTAACAGCAAAATTTAGATCTGAAATAGTTTGGTTAGCTTCCAGATTCCATTTAAAATTCCATCGATCAAAATTACTTGAACCGGTGGTAACCCAGTCGTCACATAATAATACTTTTGCATGGGAGAAGTGTGTTGAGAATTCAAATATTGTAATACCGTGTCGTAAAAGCTGTGCATAATGACGTTGTCCAATAATTCTAACTGCAGGGTGATCGGTTATTTTACCGGGTAACATCAATTTAACATCAACACCGCGTTCGCTAGCGCGTATTAAAGCACGACGTAATTTTCGTGAGGGAACAAAATAAGGAGTAGTTAATAAAATAATATTTTTACTTTTATTTATTTCACGGAGCAGATGTTTTTTAATTTCCTGACGGTGTGGTGCTGTAAAAGTAATTATTTTTCCAGTTTGTTTAAATTTAGTAAATGATGGTGGTGTATTATTGTTATTAACCTGGCTTGTTAAAAGTGACTTGTTTTCTTTATTCCAGTTTTGTTTGAATAACAAAAACCAGTCTTGAACGATTTCACCTTGAACTGATAGCATTATATCATGCCAGGCATGCTTGCTATTAGGGTCAAACTGGTCACTTAAACCAGCACCACCTATATATACGAGGCTTCGATCAATGATAAAAATTTTCCGATGATCGCGAAATAAATTTCTTAAATGTTTGTGGTATCTGATTCTATTGTAAAATTGAACATGAATATTGTTAGTGTTAAGTAAAGAAAGATCTTCTTGAGATATTCCTTTTGAACCAAAACTGTCAAACAAACAATAAATTGTAACACCACGTTTAGCGGCTTGTAATAGCGCTGTGATAAATTGGCTAAAAACATCGCCTGAATTTGTAAGGTAATTCTCAATAACTATTTCAGATTGAGCTTGATTGATAGAATTAAGTATCGCGGGATAAAATTCGAGGGCATTTATAAGTAATCGAAATTGATTATGATGTCTAACAGGATAATAGCTAACGTGATTCTTATTGGCCACGATGTTGAAAATAACTCCGTATCAATTTATTATTTGTATTAAAGTATAGCTAATTTACCATCGATTGTAGCCAATTTCAGCTCACCATTTAAAAATGCTAATAAACTATTACCGGCAACTTGTTTACGCCAGCCCTGAACAATCGATAATTCTGGATTATTCGGTTCGAGTAGCAATTTTTCCAAATCTTTTCGACTGGCAATCATCGCAGGGCTAATTTTTTCTTCGAATGCACGCAAACGCATAAGCGACATTAAACTGTCGATCAAGGCATCTTGATCTTGAGTGAGTTTGCCCGGGATATTCGGACGTTCAGGAGATGTAAGCTCGGTGTCGTTTATCAGACTTAATAATGTAGTACCAATACTTGAAATTGTATCCGTGTTTAATCCGCGAACCTTGGCAAGTTGCGCTTTATTTTTAGGACGTTTCATGGCTAAGCCAATTAATATATCATCTTTCATCAGCCACTTTTTAGGAAGGTCTTTTTGTTGGGCGCGTTGTTCGCGCCAGGCGGCTAAGGATTGCAGCACACCCAGAGCATTACCTTTTATTTTTTGTTTGCCACTCACTTTTAACCAACAATCTTGAAAATCGATATCATATAATTTTGTATCAGATAATTGATCAAAATCGTTTTTAAGCCAATCAATACGATTTTGAGCCGTTAATTGTGTAATTACCTTTGAGTAACATTGCACTAAGTACCGGACATCATTTGCAGCATATTGGATTTGCTCAGGGTCGAGAGGTCGCTGGCTCCAATCAGTCCGAGTTTGACTTTTATCCAAATCCACATTTAATATTGCTTTAACAAGTGTGGCATAGCCAATTTGATCGCCAAGACCCAGTAGTGTTGCTGCAATCTGGGTATCAAAAATAGGTTTGGGTATTTTTTTTGTGATGTTATAAATTAATTCTAGATCCTGACGGGCAGCATGAAATATTTTGACTGTATTTTCGTCAAATAAAATATCCCATAATGCTGTTAAATCATCAATTGCAATCGGGTCAATACAGGCAATGTGATCATCAGTTGCAATTTGTATTAAACTCAATTGCGGGAAATAGGTTTTTTCACGCATAAACTCAGTGTCAATTGCAAGATAAGGTGCATTTTTAATTTGTTGACAGAATTCATGGAGTTGCGCACTGGTTTTTATGTATACTTCATCAGTCATAATTTTATTTTAGTTATAGTTGATCGCACACTAATAGTAACATGAACAACGTAAAAATCGCATGTTTAGTTATGTACCTTAATCTATAATTATTTTGATGGTGAAAATTTCAGGTGCTTTTTTGTAAAATGAACAAACATACATTTAATTTTTCTGGTTTTTTGTAACATGAAACATATTCATATTCTTGGTATTTGTGGAACATTTATGGGTGGGCTGGCTATTCTGGCTCGTGAACGTGGTATTCGTGTGACAGGCTCTGACGAGAATGTTTATCCACCGATGAGCACACAACTTCAAGAAATTGGAATTGAATTACATTCTGGATATGATCCTGCCATATTAAAAAGCTTAAAACCGGATTGTGTCGTTATTGGTAATGCATTATCGCGTGGCAATGCCATGGTTGAATACGTATTGGCAAATAATATTCCTTTTACATCCGGTCCTCAATGGTTAGAACAACATGTACTCCAGGATTGTTGGGTATTGGCGGTCGCCGGTACTCATGGCAAAACCACCACTGCCAGTATGTTGGCATGGATTCTTGAATACGCAAAAATGGAACCGGGTTTTTTGATAGGCGGGATACCCAAGAATTTTGGTGTATCTGCAAAATTGGGTAATACACCTTTTTTCGTTATCGAGGCAGATGAATACGATACTGCATTTTTCGATAAACGTTCTAAATTTATTCACTATAAACCGCGTACACTGGTTTTAAATAATCTGGAATTTGACCATGCGGATATATTTCCTAATCTAGATGCGATCAAAACTCAGTTTCATCATTTAATTCGAATTGTTCCTGAAAATGGTTTAATCATATCAAATCAAAATGATGACAACTTAAATAGTGTTTTAAAACAAGGTTGTTGGACTGATGTCGAATATCTGCAGATGCAATCAGATGACAGCAATAATAAACACTGGAAATTTAATTTAAGTAAACAAGATGGCTCACAATTTGAAGTATTTTATAACTCAGAGAATTATGGTGAAGTTATTTGGGAATTACAGGGGCAACATAATGTTGCAAATGCAATATCAGCCATCGCTGCTGCACGACATGTTGGTGTTGCACCTAAGTATGCAATCGAAGCATTGCAGAAATTCGAGAATGTAAAACGGCGTATGGAGTTACGTGGGGTGGTTAATGATATTAGTGTATACGATGATTTTGCTCATCATCCTACCGCGATATTAACGACTTTAAACGGCTTACGTGCTCATGTGGGGACAAGCAAGATAACCGTCATTCTGGAAGCCCGATCAAATACCATGAAGTCGGGAATACACGATAAAAAATTACCCGATGCACTGAAAGCCGCAGATAATATTATCTTATTCCATGATTCCAACAGTGCCAGTAATTTAAGTGGGGTAGTTGAGGTTATCAAGCAACAAGGTGGAAATGCATCATTATTTGGAACTGTAAAAGAGATTATTGAATATTGTCGTTTAAATGCAGTATCAGGAGATCACATATTAATAATGAGTAATGGTGGTTTTGATAATATTCATGAGCGTATTTTAAAGGCGATATCAGATAAGTTTCAGCTATAAATGAATTTTTCGTACCAGGGTTTGTGATATATTTGATATCGTTTCTGTTCCGTCAACTTTTCAGCGAGCACGTTTGTGAGGATATGGAATCGGTACAGCCTACTAAAGACCGTCTGCTTCAGGGATGAAGCA
>JBGMRJ010000092.1:6132-11138 GCA_048061315.1 Gammaproteobacteria bacterium | reverse complement strand
CTGGAGGAAAGTCCGGGCTCCATAGGGTAAAGTGCCAGGTAACGCCTGGGAGATGTGAATCTACGGAAAGTGCCACAGAAAATATACCGCCGGATTAGTTCGGTAAGGGTGAAATGGTGCGGTAAGAGCGCACCGCGTTGATGGCAACATCAATGGCAGGGCAAACCCCACTCGGAGCAAGACCAAATAGGGGAACATTTCTTAGTTGATAACGCGTGACCCACGCGGTTCCCGGGTAGGTCGCTTGAGATTTGTGGTGACGCAAATCCTAGATGAATGACTATCCACGACAGAACCCGGCTTACCGGCCGACTCGCTTTTTACATAACAATTTAAAATATTTGTCATAATATTTTCACCGATCAATATCGTATATTTATCATACAAAATAGCTAAATATTCACTTTAGGTTCCTCTCGTAACATATTGAATTTTAAAAAAAATTGAAATTTATATTGTTACACTTGTTTCACTTTATTTCTCTAAAACACCGCTAAGTTATTGTGATGTAAGGCTTATTTTAAAAGTTTGTGGGTTTTTATGCTTGACACTAGCTATTGATAGTACCTATAGTGTTAATATGTGGGAAAAAGTGGGGCTAAATGGATCGGGTAATCCATTGATTATGTCTCAAAGTTTGGGGTACTCAAGTGTTTCGTGGTGTTAATACACTTAATTTAGATGCGAAAGGTCGGATGGCAATGCCGAGCCGATATCGCGAGCAACTGTCAGAGCAATCTGATGGCAAATTGATCGTGACTGTTGATCGCGATCATTGCCTACTGCTTTATCCTCTACCAGAATGGGAAGAAATCGAACGCAAGCTTGTTCGATTACCCAGTCTCAATAAACAAGCAAGACGCATGCAACGACTCTTGATCGGGCATGCTACTGATTGTGATCTTGATAGTAACGGCCGAATTCTAGTACCTCCCCCATTACGTGAGTTTGCCAAGCTTGAGAAACGAATTGTGTTAATCGGGCAGGGAAATAAATTTGAAATTTGGGATGAAGATCAATGGAATACAAAACGAGATGACTGGTTAATGGAATCTGATGATGATGATCTGGATTTACCGGCTGAACTGGAATCACTTTCTCTTTAAGGAAGTAGTTGTTTAAGACACAAAAAATGAAACACGAGAATAATGAGCATTATTCAGTACTATTGGAAGAAAGTATGAAGGCATTAAATATTCAGGAAAATGGATATTATATTGACGGTACTTTTGGTCGAGGTGGTCATGCCTGTGCGATTTTAGATCAGCTGAATGCACAGGGAAATTTATTAGTCGTTGATAAAGATCCTGATGCAATTAGTCATGCAGAAAATTTATATAAAGGTGATAGCAGGGTAAGGATAAAACACGGTTCGTTTAATGCAGTAAATGAATATGCACGTGATATAAACTGGATTGGAAAAGTTAATGGCGTGTTACTTGATCTGGGTGTTTCATCTCCCCAAATTGATAACGCTGAGCGCGGTTTTAGTTTTAAAGCTGATGGTCTGCTTGACATGAGAATGGACACTACTTCGGGTTTAAGTGCAGCACAATGGCTCGAAAAAGCATCGGAGCAGGAAATCGCGAAAGTATTAAAAGATTTTGGTGAGGAACGATTTGCAAAGCGAATTGCGCGGGCAATTGTAGCTGAGCGCAATATAAATGCAATTACGACAACCGCGCGGTTATCAAAAATTGTAGCCGAGGCAAACCCAAAGTGGGAAAAAGGCAAAGACCCGGCGACACGAAGTTTTCAAGCAATAAGAATTTTCATTAATAATGAGCTTGGTGACCTGGAGATGATACTGAATAATATATTAGAACTACTCGCACCTAATGGTCGGTTAGTCATTATCAGTTTCCATTCGTTAGAAGATCGAATGGTAAAACGTTTTTTAAAGAAACAGGCAAAAGGAGATGATTTCCCAAAAGGATTACCAGTTACAGTAAGTCAGTTAAATCCTAATGTGAAAATAATCGGCAAGGTGATAAAAGCAGGAAAACAGGAGTTAGAAAAAAATATTCGCTCACGCAGTGCAGTTATGCGTGTTGCTGAGAAACTGTAATGAAGAATATTTTAATAGTCAGTTTTTTAACAGCAATTATTTTTGTTTCATCACTTTCTGTTATTTATATAAAACATAATAGCCGAAAAATATTTTCAGAACTTAATGAATTACAAGCCAGTAGAGACAAGATGAATGTTGAATGGGGACAATTACAGTTAGAACAAAGCACCTGGGCAACACATGGCCGAATTGAGCGAATAGCGCGGAAAAAAATTGGAATGGGTATACCTGATTATCAGGATATTATTTTTATAACAGCAAAAGAAAACATTAATGACGACACAAGGTAAACATCAAATATCTTCTTTAATGCGATTATCAATTGTATATATCGTTATAGGGATAACTGTCGCTACCTTACTTTGGAGAATTATTGATTTACAATTTGTTAATAAAGATTTTTTACAAAAACAGGCTAATGCACGCCATTTAAGGGTGTTACCGATATCCGCTCATCGCGGTATGATAAAAGACAGAAATGGTGAACCCATAGCGGTGAGTACTCCGGTCGATTCTGTTTGGGTAAATCCAAAATTATTTAATGAAAATCGTATTCATTGGGTTGATCTTGCAAAGTTACTCGATATTAAAGTTAATAAACTGGAAAAAATAGTAACAACACGTTTACATAAAGAATTTGTCTATATTAAAAGACGTATCAGTCCCGATCTGAGTAGTAAAATTTCAGCATTAAAAATTCCCGGTTTATCGTTGCAACGTGAATATCGACGTTATTATCCGATGGCTGAAGTTGCCTCACATGTCCTTGGTTTTACCAATATAGATGACCAAGGTCAGGAAGGAATTGAACTGGCATATGATGATTATTTAAAAGGCACACCAGGTAAAAAGCGTGTCATGAAAGATCGTCTGGGTCATGTTATAAAAGACATTGAACAAATAAAAGCACCCGCACCCGGTAAAGATCTGAATCTCAGCATTGATGGTCGTTTGCAATATTTAGCCTATCGTGAACTAAAACGTGCCGTTTTTAAGCATAAAGCAAAATCAGGATCAGCAGTGATTCTGGATATTAATACCGGGGAAGTATTAGCGATGGTAAATCAGCCATCGTTCAATCCCAATAAAAATTACAAAACTAAAAGTGGTCGTTATCGGAATCGCTCGGTAACCGATGTTTTTGAGCCCGGATCGACTGTAAAACCTTTTACAGTTGCAGCGGCTATCGAAAGTGGCAAATTTTCGCCAAATACACTAGTTGATACCGCACCAGGATATTTTATGGTTGCCGGAAATACCATTCGTGATGTTAGAAATTATGGTCGCATCAATGTATCAACCATTATAATTAAATCAAGTAACATCGGTGCTTCAAAGCTCGCATTGGCGATTAAACCGAAGTTGTTATGGGGTGCTTTTTCAAAAGTGGGTTTTGGTAATAATAGTGAGAGTGGTTTCCCCGGTGAATCTACCGGAATATTAAGCCATTATACAAAATGGAAAAAAATTGATAATGCAACTTTATCTTTTGGTTATGGTTTGTCAGCAACAGCATTGCAATTAGCACATTCTTATACTGCATTTTCATTAAATGGTGAATTACCACAAGTCACGTTGTTAAAACGTGAAGAATCAGAGCAGATTATTAAAACTAAAATATTCCATAAAAAAACAGTCAAGCAAATATTAAAGATGCTTGAGTCGGTGGTTTCTAAAGAAGGAACTGGTATAAATGCTAGCGTAGTTGGCTATCGTATTGCTGGGAAAACAGGTACGGTTAAAAAAGCCAGTATTGGTGGTTATAGTGATGATAATTATATTGCATCATTTGTTGGTATTGCACCGGTAAGTAATCCGAAACTGGTAATGGCAGTTGTAATTAATGAACCCGGTGGAGAAGAATATTATGGTGGTGCAGTTGCCGCACCAGTATTCTCACGAGTAATGGCTGGTGCGCTTCGAATTTTAAATGTACCACTTGATAATATATTGAGTAAAAATATCAAAGTTGCAAAATTAGGAGATACGCAATGATGGTTTCTTCTACAGTAAGCAGTAATGGACAAAAACTTTCTGATCTTATTAAAGTTCTTACACCGCTATATGATGCATCAAATAAAAATGATGAGTTTGAAAATATTATAATATCGGATATTGCGGATGATAGTCGTCTAGTTGGGCCAGGTACATTATTTATTGCTCGATCTGGAAATGATACTCATGGTGAACGATTTATTTCGGCTGCAATTAAAAATGGTGCAGTCGCTATTTTGCGTCAAACTACTGAAATATCTGAATCCGATACGAAAAACACAATCAGTATAAAATGGATTACAACAGCGATAAATAAATCAATTCCGGAAATTTTTATTTCTTTCTCAAATAAAAATTTAAGTAATCTCGCAGTATCATTTTATAAAAATCCATCAGCTAAGATGCAAGTAGTAGGGATTACCGGTACCAATGGTAAAACATCGTGCGCTTATATATTGGCAAACTTGATAAATATAAAACAAAAATGCGGGTTTATTGGAACAATTGGTCGGGGTGATATTAATGCCCTAGTTGAAACCGATAATACCACACAAGGCGTTGTTGAGAATCAAAAAATATTAGCAGAAATGTATGGTAATGGCTTTAAGCAAGTAGTCATGGAAGTATCTTCACATGCGCTAACGCAGCAACGAATTGATGGAGTCGATATAAATTGTGCCGTATTTACTAATTTAACTCATGATCATCTGGATTATCATCAATCATTTGAGAATTATGGTAATGCCAAGTTAGAACTTTTTAAATTAAGTTCCCTGAATAGTGCTGTTTTAAATGTTGATGATGCGTTTAGTGAAAAAATACTCGACGTCATATCCGATTCCGTAACTGTCATTACCTACGGTATTGAAAACCAAAGTGCTGAGCTAGTGGCAGAAATTATAGAATATAGAATAAATAGCACTTTAGTTAAAATAAAAAA
>JBGMRJ010000092.1:0-6032 GCA_048061315.1 Gammaproteobacteria bacterium | reverse complement strand
TGGTGTGTATTTGGTTGTGGTGGTGATCGTGATAAATCAAAGAGAGCAGTAATGGGTAAAGTTGCTTCTCAACTGTCAGACCAGCAAATAATTACCAATGATAATCCACGAACAGAAGCTCCTGCTGACATTGCTAATGAAATACTTAAAGGTATAAAAAATAAAAACAGCTCGAATATTATTTTGGATAGAAAACAGGCTATTCAATCGACTATCGAGCAAGCTAGCAATTCTGATGTGATTTTGATTGCGGGTAAGGGACATGAAGATTATCAAATAATTGATAATGTTAAATATCATTTTGATGATGTTAAAATTTCTTTAGATTCTTTAAATAAAATGGGAATGAAATGATAGGAAAACATACTCAATTCGACATGAAGTTATCTGAGGTGGTCAGTAGTCTTAAAAGTAAGCCTGTCGAGAATGATCTCCCTTTACACGGAGTTAGTATTGATTCTCGAACAACAAGTCCTGGTGATCTATTTGTTGCAATTTCAGGAGACAATTTTAACGGACATGATTTTATCGATAAAGCCGTTTCAAAAGGTGCCTTAGCTGCAGTTATTGAAAAAAAAGTTAAAACCGATATTCCTACATTAACCGTGAATGATTCACGACTTGCCTTAGGTGATATTGCATATCATTGGCGAAAAAAATTTAACTATCCGGTAATTGCCATAACCGGAAGCAATGGTAAAACCACTGTAAAAGAAATGATCAGTTCTGTTTGTTCACAGCAAGGTAATGTTTTAGCAACACTAGGCAATTTAAATAATGAGATTGGTGTGCCACTAACATTATTACAACTTACCAGTGAGTATAAATATGGAGTTATCGAGATGGGGGCGAATCATGTTGGCGAGATTGAACATTTGTCTAATATAGCTACTCCTGATATCGCCGTTATTACAAATGTTGGCGATGCCCATTTAGGTGAGTTTGGATCAATTGATAATATAGCAAAAGCAAAATCAGAAATACTATCAGGGTTATCCAGCTCTGGTATCGCTATTCTCAATGCAAACGATAAATATTATTCATACTGGAAAGAGCTGTGCGATGTTAAAACTATTTCATTTGGTGTTAACAATGAAAACGCAGATATCTTTGCCGTTGTTAACAAGGTCTCGCCCAATAACGATATACGAATAGTTACACCACTGGGTGAATTTGACGTGAGACTTAAACTACCCGGTATTCACAATGTTGCAAATGCACTAGCTGCTACAGCAGCCGCTATTGCCTGTGATATTCCACTGTACTCAATACCCAAGGGGCTTGAAAAAGTAAATGCTATTGCCGGAAGATTGGAAATTAAAAAGGGTGTCTATGGCTGTCGAATAATTGATGATACTTATAATGCTAATCCAACATCTCTTAAAGCCGCGATTAATGTCCTCAAAGGTTTTCCGGGGAAACATTTTTGCGCATTAGGTGATATGGGTGAATTAGGTGCTAATGCAGTCGAATTGCATGGCAAGACCGGCGAATTATTAAAGAACGCTGGAATTGATAAATTATTTACTATCGGTGAGTTAGCAAATGAATCATCTAAAGTCTTTGGTGAAAATGCATTTAATTTTAAAGAATTCGATTCTATGTCCTCGAGTATTAAAGCTGAAGTGGATAATGAAAGTACACTGTTAATAAAAGGTTCCAGATACATGCACATGGAAAAACTGGTTAATAAACTTGTTGTAACAGAAGGTGCCGATTAAATGTTATTGAGTTTAGCCCAATATCTTCAGGAACTGCATTCAGGATTTAATGTTTTTAGTTATCTGACTCTTCGAGCCATTCTAGGTGCCCTAACGGCATTAATTATATCATTATTAATTGGCCCCACCATGATACGACGACTTAGTATTATGAAAATCGGGCAGCCCATTCGTGATGATGGTCCAGTGACACATCTGGATAAAGCCGGTACCCCAACTATGGGTGGTACATTGATTTTAATTGCTATTACAATTAGTACCGTGCTGTGGGTAGATTTAACCAATCGATATTCGTGGTTAGTGCTGAGTGTTATGTTGCTTTTTGGTTTGGTGGGTTTTATTGATGATTACAAAAAATTAATTGAAAAAAATCCCAAAGGTTTATCTGCAAAGTCGAAATATTTTTGGCAATCCGTTATTGGTTTTGGCGCTGCATTTTATCTTTATTTTACAGCTGTCTCTCCCGTTGAAACAAATTATATTTTACCAATGATTAAAAATTTCTCATTATCAATAGGGATTTTTTATATTTTCTTTACCTACATCGTTATCGTTGGTTCGAGTAATGCGGTTAATTTCACTGATGGCCTGGATGGACTGGCGATTCTCCCAACTGTAATGGTGGCGGGTGCATTGGGTATATTCGCCTATTTGACTGGTAACTCTGTTTTTTCAGATTATTTATCGATTCCTTACATCGCCGGTGCTGGTGAGCTTGTGGTTTTTTGTGGCGCCATAGTTGGTGCCGGGCTTGGTTTTTTATGGTTTAACACTTATCCAGCTCAGGTATTTATGGGGGATGTTGGTGCTTTAGCATTGGGCGCTTCACTGGGAATAGTGTCGGTCATTGTACGTCAGGAATTCGTGTTGATGATCATGGGGGGTGTATTTGTAATTGAAACTGTTTCAGTGATCGTTCAGGTAGCATCATTTAAATTAACGGGAAAACGGGTATTTAGAATGGCACCGTTGCACCACCATTTTGAATTAAAGGGCTGGCCTGAGCCACGAGTAATTGTCCGGTTTTGGATAATTACAATTTTTCTTGTTTTATTTGGTTTGGCAACATTAAAACTTAGATAGGTTATGAATAATTTGAATCAAAAACAAACTTATTCTTCGTATTTAAATAATGCAAACATATTAGTTGTGGGTGTCGGTAAAACCGGTGCGTCCGTTATTAAATATTTACTTGAGAAAAGTCTGAGTTTTCGAGTATTGGATAGTAGAGAAAATCCACCAGATATTGATCAGTTCAGAAACAGATCTTTTGATTTAATTCTCGGTGGTTTATTTGAAGAACATTTTGTGTGGGCTGATACTATTATTTTAAGTCCCGGTATTTCTCAAAATGAGCAGGTCATCCGAAATGCACGTACCAATGGTAAAACAATTATTGGTGACATTGAATTATTCATGAACGAGGTTAATACACCGGTAGTCGCCATTACCGGATCAAATGGCAAAAGTACAGTCACCAGCATGGTGGACAGTATTGGTTCATATTCTGATTCCAAAATTGTAGTGGGCGGTAATATCGGTATTCCAGCATTAGCTTTATTAGAAACAGCGGCAGATTTATATGTTCTAGAGTTATCAAGTTTTCAGCTTGAAATTGTTGACGCAATGAATTTTGTTACATCAGTCATATTGAATCTGTCTGAAGACCACATGGATAGATATGAGACTTTTGATGATTACTGTGTTGCAAAGTTAAGTTTATTGAAGGGCAGTGGAAATATTATATTGAATTTTGACGATAAGGTAATTCGACAATATTCAGCGATGTATAAAGACAAGAAAAATATTTATTGGTTTACTCTGAATAAGCCAACCGAAAATCAATATGGTATTGCAGATTTCGATGGTTCACGATGGATCTGTGTTAATAAATCAGGGGAGTTAATTAAGTTACTTAACTGTGCAGAATTAAATGTAGTAGGTGATCACAATATTACCAATGCAATGGTTGCATTAATGATTTCACAATTATCTGGCATCGATAACCTGGGAATACAAAAAGGTTTAATCAATTTTAAAGGTTTGGCGCATCGAACTGAGTTAATAAAAACAAGTCACGGCGTAAAATGGATTAATGACTCCAAGGCGACAAATATTGGTGCAACTAGTGCCGCGATTAATGGTTTGAAAAATAAATCGATTATACTAATAATGGGCGGTCAATCTAAAGGCCAGGATTTTTCAGTATTAAACTCTGAAATAAAATCCAATGTTAAATTAATAATTTTATTTGGTGAAGACGCCAATGTTATCGATAATGCATTGGATAAAATGATTACACGAACCGTAGAGGAAAATATTGAGCAAGCAGTGGCACATGCAAAGAGTCACTCAAAATCCGGTGACATCGTTTTATTTTCACCAGCTTGCGCCAGTTTTGATATGTTTGAAAACTTTGAGCATCGGGGTGACGTTTTTATTAATATAGTTAAGGACTTGATAATATGACTTTAGCTATTGATAACCTAAACCACTATAAGATTTCATTATTATCAAAAAAAGATTCCGAGTTTGAATGTGAGTTTGATGCTGTTTTATTATTATCAGCATTGGCGATCTTGGGTTTGGGTTTGATCATGGTTGCATCAACTTCAATCTCTATTGCTGATAAAATTACCGAACAACCTTTTTATTATTTTATTCGTCAAAGTATTTTTGCAATTATTGGAATTGCTGCAGGGTTAATAGTATTTAATATTCCATTATCGATGTGGATGAAAGCAGGACCTTCATTGGTTGTGATTTCTGTTTTATTGTTGTTGATGCTGTTCTTACCCGGTGTGGGTCATGAAGTTAACGGTAGTATTCGCTGGTTAGCATTTGGACCTGTCAATATTCAGGTTTCAGAAATAGTAAAACTGTTTTTAGTTGTTTATTTGTCAGGATATATAGTTCGCCATCAGGATTCTGTTAGAACCAGGTTAGGTGGTTTTATTCGTCCATTGTTAGTACTGGTTATGATCGCAGTATTATTAATGTTACAACCTGATTATGGTGCATCAGTCGTTATGTTAGCTACTGCTATGTGCTTGATGTGGTTGGGCGGAGTGAAACTATTTCAATATTTATTATTACTGTTATTTGTGGTAGCCGCATTTGCAGTAATGGCGGTTGTATCGCCTTATCGAATGCAAAGGTTAACCACTTTTTTAAATCCCTGGGATGATCCGTTTAATAGTGGTTTTCAGCTAACGCAGGCATTAATTGCGATTGGTCGTGGTGAATGGTTTGGCGTTGGCCTTGGAGCAAGTGTTCAGAAATTATTTTATTTACCGGAAGCTCATACAGATTTTTTATTTTCAGTTCTTGCAGAAGAACTTGGCTTATTTGGAGCTGTTAGCGTGATAACACTTTTTACAATCATCATCCTTCGTGCTTTTAGGATTGCACGAATAGCTGAACAAAATAATCAGCCCTTTGCAGGTTACATGGCTTATGGTATTGGCGTTTGGGTTGGTTTACAGGCTTATATTAATATTGGTGTAAACATGGGAATTTTACCGACGAAAGGATTAACTCTACCATTGATGAGTTATGGTGGTAGTAGTTTAGTAGTTATGTGTATTGCTATTGCTTTATTGCTGCGTATTGACTTTGAGACAAATAATCGACGACTTGCGAATAAAAAAGTAAATAAGAAAACTGTAAAATAAAATGAATACAACTAACAATAATAAAACAATAATGATTATGGCTGGCGGTACAGGTGGGCATGTATATCCGGCTATTGCTGTTGCTGATGTTTTAAGAACAAATAGTTTTAATGTTGTTTGGCTTGGTAATAAAAATAGTTTTGAATCAGAAGTAGTACCAAATGCTGGTTATAGCCTTGAGTATATTTCTATTTCGGGGTTAAGAGGTAAAAATATATTAAGTCTGATATCACTGCCATTTAAAATACTGTCTTCGATTTTTCAGGCTTATAAAATTTTTAAAAATCATAAACCAGTATTCGTGCTTGGAATGGGTGGCTATGTATCAGGCCCGGGAGCAATCGCAGCCAGAATATTGAAAATACCTTTAATTATTCATGAACAAAATTCGATTCCGGGTTTTACGAATAGAGTTGTTAGCCGCTTCGCTACTGCGGTATTAGTTGCATTCCCCAATGCTTTTAATAATAAATTAAATACTATTTATACTGGTAATCCAATTCGTGAATCGATTGCAAAGTTACCGAAACCAGATATCCGTTTTGCCAAGCACACAGGTAATATTAAATTATTAGTACTTGGTGGCAGTTTAGGAGCGAAGTACTTAAATGACTGTTTACCAAATAGTATATCGTTG
>JBGMRJ010000091.1:2402-11226 GCA_048061315.1 Gammaproteobacteria bacterium | reverse complement strand
TGTAAATCATTGGCGCTGAGTTTTTGTTGCTCAACTTGTTCGTTTTTGTTGTACACTCCATCAGCCAGTGCCTGTTTCTTTGCTTGCATTGTTATAATTTTTTCTTCCAGTGTATTTTCTGTAATTAACTTGTAGACGAACACGGCTTTGTCCTGGCCGATACGATGCGCGCGATCGGTTGCTTGAGTTTCAACAGCCGGGTTCCACCAGGGATCATAGTGGATCACGGTATCGGCTTCGGTGAGATTTAGACCAACACCACCGGCTTTAAGACTAATCAGGAATACATCAACTTTGCCGTCACGAAAAATTTCAATTACCTCATCGCGTTTTCGGGTTTGGCCGGTAAGTTTCGTATATGAAATATTACTTTCAGTTAATTTTTTTTCGATGATGCCAAGCATTTTTGTAAATTGGGAGAAAAGTAAAATACGTCGTCCTTCTTCGATTAATTCAGGTAACATTTCCATCAACATTTCAAGTTTGGCAGATTCGGTGACTTTTTTTGCTTGTGCCAGTGATAATAATTGCGGATCACAACACACCTGTCGCAGTTTCAGTAGAGCATCAAGAATGGTAATGTGGCTGCGAGCTAATCCTTTTTTGGCAATAACGTCACGTACTTTCTTTTCCATCGACAAACGAATACTCTCGTAAAGTGCAGCTTGTTTACTTTGCAGTGCGACTGAGCGAATGATTTCAGTTTTAGCAGGTAGTTCGGTGATAACTTCAGATTTTTTGCGGCGAAGTAGAAAGGGTGAAATTCGACGAACCAGTCGCAGACGTTGTTCGGCATCTCCGTGTTTTTCTATCGGGGTGCGAAAACGTTGTTTGAATAATTTTGTATCGCCTAAAAATCCGGGCATTAAAAAATCAAACAAGGCCCAAAGTTCACCGAGATGGTTTTCCATTGGTGTTCCGGTGAGACACAGGCGATGTCTCGTGATAACTTTTCGTGCCATTTGAGCAGCTTTGGCTCGCGGGTTTTTAATCACTTGCGCTTCATCGAGTATTAAATAATGATATTCCTGAGCCAATAAAATTTCATGATCGCGCACCAGTAAGGGATAGGTACTGATAATTAGATCGTATTGATCAATTTCAGAAAAGTATTGGTGCCGCTGAGAGCCTTGTAATATTAGTACTTTGAGTTTTGGAGTAAATTGTGCTGCTTCTCGTCGCCAATTACTCATTAAACTGGTCGGCGCTAAAATTAAACACGGTTTATCCAAACGTTTTTTTTCTTTTTCCAGTAATAAATGTGCCAGGGTTTGTACCGTTTTTCCCAACCCCATATCATCTGCCAGAATACCATTGAATTCATACTCACGCAGGAATTGTAACCAATTCAATCCCTGTTGTTGATAATCACGTAAAGTTGCTTTAAGCCCGCGTGGTGGTGAAACATTTTTGATACCATTAAAATCCTTGAGTTTACGGCCTAATTCACGCATGGCTTTACCACCACGCCAATGCAATTCATAACTACAACTTTCCTCCAGTTCAGCCAACCGGGTAGCATCGAAACGACCCAAGCGTAGCTTGCCGTCATTATCGAGTGTATTGGAATCATAAAGTTCGTATAAAATTTGGCAGATAGGACGGATACGTTCGGAAGCTAGTTTTAAAAACTGACCATCCACCATCGAAATTGGCAGGATCAAATTTTCGGGCAAATTATCCAGATCATAATTTTTAATTACGTCAGTGATTAAAGGTAACAATGGTAACTTACGTCCCTGAATGTCCAGATCAAAATGCAAATCAAACCAGTCATTATCGCTATCGATCTCGACTTCCCAATCATCAACGGTTAGGAATTCCAGATTGAAGTCGGGGTCGATTTTTATACTCCAGCCTTTAGCTTCAAGTTCGGGTAGTCGTTGTTCTATAAAATCCTGCCAACAAGCCATCGACTCCATCAGATTCATTTCAACGGGAGTTGCTAAAATGATGTCGTTATGGTGCTCATCGGGAAATAATTGAAATCTTGAACCATAAAGTTCGTCTATTGCGGCTTGTTCTGCTGTTAAATCGCGTTGAATTGATAGGATTAAATTATTTTTTACTATATTACGAATTTTAGTCTTGGGAATGAACGTAAGTTCATGATCATGATAAGTAAAACGTAAACGCATCATGTGAAAATAGTGTTGTGTATCCGGAATGAACTCGGCGTATATAAACAATTTCGGAACTGGAAAGACATTTTCGATAAAAACAGTTTCCATTTCCTGTGGTGTTGGCAGTTGCAAATCGGGTAAGCGAGTGACGAGTTGCTGGCTAAATTTGGTACTGGATTTTTCAGGGACTACTGGTGCGTCTAGCAACATTGACCATTGCTCTGCGTTAAAATCGGCACCGTGTATTGGACCAATTTCTGCAGTGTGATTATCAATATACAAAGGTGGTTTAGTGTTCAGGATTTTTGCATCCGGGTTGATTTTAAGCGCAAGTCGAGAATCGCCATTTTTTTGTTTTTGCCAGTTAATATCTAACTTGCGTGGTTCACCGTGCTGTAATACTGGATTATTAATATTTTGCCAGTAACAACGCCCGGTATTTAGCATTTTTGACAGTGCCATAAAACCCAATTCACCACTTAATAAATAGCTTTGATATCCATGAGAGTGATTCTCCTGTATACCAATCAGCCGACCAATTTCTTGATCAACATCTTGCGCATAGCCAGGTTGCATGTAGTCATTGCAAAAATGATACAAATCAGTCTGCCGCGGTTTACCGAAACCGCCTTTTTTCAAATAGCGGGTAATCATAAACTGAACTGACAATATTGTTGGATTACGAGATGGTTGTAGCGTATAGACAATAAAATCCGAGTTGCTGAGATCGGCTTTGTCAGTTGCTAACCCGGCAGAAGCAAATTTTTCCAACCAGGATAAACTATTTAATTCAACGTCATTTGACTTACCGGGTTTAGACTGATATTCCAGACAAGCCGCGACTACGTGCTTGCAATTGTAGGCCACCGGGCAACTGCAACCTCCGTTGATTTCTACATCACCGTCGAGCAGCCCGGAAATATTAATCTCTTGCTCATAGGGGAAATCACTTCGCCCCTGAACGGTTGACTGTAAAATGATTTCTCCAGGGGCAATTTCATTGAAATAAAGGTTGTTAACCTTATGTTGATTAAAATATTTAGAACCACGGGTAAAGCTTCCTGAATCAGTACAAGCTTTTATATCATCATGCTTGAGTTTGAACATAGTTTATTTAAAATTAAGTATTGGATATTAATGTATTGAGTTTGGACGTAATTATACCGATATTAAAAGGTGAAAGTTGATAAAGTATTGCAAGGAAAACCATAATAAAACCTTAAGTCATTGGTTTTGTTCAGAGCCGCTACATCATAAATTCAGTATATATTAATAATTCAACAGGTTAGTGTGTTTTCTGTTGTGCTAAAAAAGTAGAAGAAAGAAAATAGGGCACTTTTAAATTATCAGTGCTCCATACTCTGATTCGGTCACCGATTTGCCCGGAAGCTCCTATAATCCCTGCTTTTAAAGCGAATTATTTTTATTGTTCTATAATTAAGTGGTTATTTAACTAAATCGGTACGATATCACCTTAATGGTGTGCAATGGGTAATTATAATAATTATAGGGTTTTTTAATGACTATCCGATTTTGGGTTCAATATAAATTCCAATTTCTTGCCTTATTTTTTGCTTCTACGATTACACCGTTATATGCAGAAAATAGTGATTCATTATTTTCATTATCGTTGCACGAACTGATGAATGTTAACATTACGATCACATCGAAATATGAAGAAAAAGTAGATGATTCACCCTCAAATATAATCGTGTTTAGCAAGCAGCAACTGCAACAACGTGGTTACCGTAATGTCGAAGATTTATTACAAGCATTACCCGGTGTTCAAGTACAGAAATATTCGATATCAGGTATTTATAATTCTGTGACGATTCGCGGTGCGAACGGTAATAACAAATTTCTGATTTTACAGGACGGTGTCAGATTAAATACACCTGCAGGAGAAACTGCTGCAGTTGGAAACAACTATCCATTATATTATGCGAAAAAGGTAGAAATATTGTTAGGACCAGCTTCGGTGATTTACGGTGCAGATGCATTCGTGGGTGTTGTCAACATTATCACGCAAAATAATGACGATAAAGATATGGTTGAAGTATCGTTTTCAGCGGGAGAAGGAGGTTATCGTGAAGGCTATGCACAATGGCATCGTAATTTTGATAAGGATTCAAACTTAAATTTGGGATTACAGTCATTCCAATCACAAGAATACAGTTTCGCTAAAGATTTCCCCGAACTTTATGATGACCCATCAAAAAAATATGAATTTTCCCCAACACAGGATTTTCAATTTTTTGCGAATTATCGTCTTAATTCAAATTGGCAATTCGGATTAAATCATGTAATACATTCAAGTTCTACTTCTTTTACAGCCAAACCTGGTTTCAGCAACTTTGATAAGGGTGCAACAGAGAAAATTAAACAAACTACCTTGTATACACGATTCACAACGAAAATCAGTAGCGATATAAATTCCAATACATTGTTGACACTAATGAATTTTAAAATTGATAATGAAAGTTATTTCAGTAATAACTTTACAGGTAATGTGCCGGGTTTTAAGTACGCAAATTCGGATCGGATTTCTTTAAACCAGGATTTTGACTATAAATTAAACAAAAAACATTTACTATCAGGTGGTTTTGTTTATGACTATTTTAAAAACATACCAAAAAGTCCAAATTTACAATCACCTTATGACACCTCTAATGATTCAAATGAACAGAATATAAATTATTTTAACACCCTACTTTTGGTCCAATTTTTTGAAAAACAATATCACAATACCGGTATTTATTTTCAGGATAACTGGGAGATTAATCAAAAATGGCGATTGGTTACAGGTTTACGATATGATAATAATTCGTTTTATGGCGATTCATTAAACCCTCGTATTAGTGCCATTCATAAATACGATGATCGAAATTTGTTTAAAATGATGTACGGACATGCCTTTCAGGCACCTGGGCCGGATCAGACTTCAACACATTTTGGAAGTTTTGACGGTACACAAGTTGGTGGTTTATGGCAAAGTACTACTGCACCTTATCGTGTACCAAACCCCAATATAAAACCAGAAACGATTAAAACACTCGAAATTAATTATGTGCGTATACTTACTAACAATATAACCTTGAAAATAGCACCTTATTTTAGCCAGATCGATGATGCAATATTACGAAAAGATGATGCAGTTGCCGATCAAGCCATTCAGGGAGCTTTGCTTCAAAACACATTTAAGTTAGACAATGTTGGCAAAAAAGAAATTTACGGAATCGATTTTAGTCTTAATAATAAAATTCATTTCAGATCTTGGGATTTCGAAAACTGGGGACATTTTAGTATAGTTGATGGCAAAATGACAGACAAAGGTAAGGAAATCGAATTGCCAATGGTGTCACGTTATAAACTAACTGCAGGTAGCACTATTTCTTATAATAAGCGTTATTTGCTAACACCTAAAATATACTGGGTTGATACAACTAATAGTAATCAAACAAATTCTAATGACACCAGTAAAATGCTTAAAGTACCATCGTATTTTTTAATGGACTTACATGGCGAAGTTAAAATATCAAATTCTTTTGTTATGAAATTAGATATTAATAATTTGTTTGATGAAAAATTTGTTAATGTGCCATATGCTAATCAATTTTTCACATTAAATCAGGCACCTCAACCCGGCCGGAATAGTGTTTTATCAATTGTCTATAGGATATAGTATTTATCACTGCTGTCCGTTTAACATAGACTAGAAACCAAGTTGGCTGACCCCTTGAAGCTTTATTGATGTTATTTTTTACTCATTGTGAGTATGCAGGAGTCATTATCCTAAATTCCGCAGCCTAATCTTACCAGGGAAGATTAGACTGCAGAATCGAGCTTGAAAATAATAGAAAAACCAGTAATTAATTAACCTAGATTTTTCATCATTTCAGTAATGCGACTACTTAATTCTTTTAGTTTTTGCAGATCTTCAGCTGGATCAGTATCACCCAGATTTAAGCGTTTAAACGCGGGTAGTTCCATTAACGATGGGCCTGGAATTTTTTCACCGCCAACTAAATTCGAATGTAATAAAGCAACCTGTACTAAATCACAATAATCCGGTGAGCTTGTTGATTCACGATCCCAATTATAGGCTTGTTCAGAAGTTAATGCATAAGAAACATTAAAATCCCATTGGCGTAATAAAATACTGCCGACTGTACCTTTCAAATCAGTTAAAACATCATCGAGTTTTCCTGCCTGACGTGATAACTCGTTATGCGTATCGGCGATCACGAGCAGTGGTATTACACCAATGTCGTGTAATAAACCGGCTAAAAATGCACGATCAGCATCAAAACCTTTACAGTGTTTGGCCAGCACATAACAGATAACGCCAATACGAATACTGTGTTCGTAATAACGTTTCATGGTCTTTTTAATTAAATTTGTTTGTGGATGAAATAAGTCACGTAGCACGACACTGATAACAATTGAACGCACGGCTTCTAAACCAATACGGGTGATTGCAGCTTGTAAACTTTCAATAGGTTGACCGGAATGAAATAATGCGCTGTTGGAAACCTGAATTATCCGGGCAGTAATAGCAGGATCAGATTGTAGCGTACTTGCCAGGACATTCATGTTTATTGATTCGTCTTCGAGTGCTTTGTTAACATGAATTGCCATCTCAGGCAGGCTTGGTAAATTAAAATCTTTACTGTCAAAGCGGGCAGTAATTTCCTGAACAATATCATTTCCGGATTCTTGTAAAGTATCTATCTTAACAGTATCGACATACATTCCTACTGATTCTTTTTTACTACTATCAACATATTTATTAACAGTTTTTGAATTAATACATAATAGTACGCTATCTTTTACACATTTCGCATTTAAGCTTGGTGAATGAAAACGAAACACGGCTTGTTGGGCGCGTTTGGTATTTTCTAATATGTCTTTATCGTTTAATTCAATACCATGAAGTTCAAGCTTTCCTTCAAGCAAATATAATTTTTTATGACTGGTATCTTTGGCATTTAAAGCTTTGCCTTTTTTAATGAGTAAAATTTCAGAATTAGTGGCCATATCAATTAAAGCCACATCACTCAGTGTACTGAAATCATTAATTGCTAATAGTGTTTTTACGTCGATCATCTGTTTTTACTTAAACTATGTATGGTTATCTTCGAAGTAGTGAATTTGTGTCTATTTTTATCGGCAAGTTGTAGAAAACATTGATTATTTAAATAAAATGACATTTTGATAGCTGGTTTTTGCTCAATTACATGAGTTTACGCTAATGACGCGATATAATACCGTTGAGATTAAGCTGAACAACTCTGGATAGTAATGAAATTTCCTCAAAATTTTGATGTGATAATTGTTGGCGGTGGCCACGCAGGTACTGAAGCGGCATTAGCAGCAGCGCGTACCGGTGCGTCGACTTTATTATTAACACATAATATTGAGACGCTCGGCCAAATGAGTTGTAACCCGGCTATTGGCGGTATTGGTAAAGGACACCTGGTAAAAGAAATTGATGCACTCGGTGGTTTGATGGCGCGTGCTGCTGATCAAGCCGGCATTCAGTTTCGAACTTTAAATTCACGCAAAGGTCCCGCGGTACGTGCAACACGAGCACAGGCCGATCGAATTTTATATAAACATGCAGTACGTTCTGTGTTGGAAAATACCAAAAATTTAACGTTGTTTCAACAATCGGTGGATGACTTAATTGTAGTTAATAACACAGTAACCGGTGTTGTAACACAGATGGGTCTGGAGTTTTCTGCACCCGCGGTGGTGTTAACCGTTGGAACTTTTTTAGGGGGGCTAATTCATATCGGTCTGAAAAATTTTGAAGGTGGTCGTGCGGGTGATCCCCCTTCAAATGCTTTATCAAAACGTCTACGTGAATTACCCTTTACTGTCGATCGTTTAAAAACTGGCACGCCACCACGAATCGACGGAAAAACCATAAATTATAGTGGTTTGGTGGCACAACCTGGAGATGAACCCGTCCCGGTTTTTTCATTTATTGGTGATGCGAAAGAACATCCGCAACAAGTGCCTTGTTACATTACCCACACCAATGAAAAAACGCATGACATTATTCGAGCGGGAATGGATCGATCGCCACTGTATACCGGTTTGATTGATGGCGTAGGACCACGATATTGTCCTTCAATAGAAGACAAGGTAACTCGTTTTGCTGATAAGGATTCGCATCAAATTTTTATTGAGCCAGAAGGTTTAACAACCAATGAAGTTTATCCAAACGGCATATCAACCAGTCTGCCGTTTGACGTGCAACTCGAATTTGTACGTAGCATGAAAGGCTTTGAAAATGCTCATATTACCCGGCCGGGTTATGCTATTGAATACGATTATTTTGACCCGCGTGATTTAAAACCATCGCTCGAAACAAAACACCTGGCCGGCCTGTATTTTGCGGGACAAATTAATGGTACCACCGGTTATGAAGAAGCCGCAGCGCAAGGATTACTGGCTGGTTTGAATGCTGCGCGTCAGGTAAAACAACAACCAGCCTGGTGCCCGGGTCGAGATGAAGCATATATTGGTGTATTGGTTGATGATTTAATTACCCGCGGCACGCTGGAACCATACCGTATGTTTACCAGTCGTGCGGAATACCGGTTATCGTTAAGAGAAGATAACGCCGACTTGCGTTTAACTGAAATTGGCTACAAAATGGGTCTGGTCGATGAAACACGTTGGGCGAAATTTGA
>JBGMRJ010000091.1:0-2302 GCA_048061315.1 Gammaproteobacteria bacterium | reverse complement strand
GGCCAGGCATCACGGATTGCAGGTATGACACCAGCCGCAATATCCATTTTATTGGTGTATTTAAAAAAATCCACAAAAAAGAAGGAACGAAAACGAGCATAGAGACTCAGATAAATACGTAAAATTAAAAATGTAATATCGCTTGTTTGTAAGCAAGGAAAAAATATAGAGTTTTAATACTATATTTAAAGGTTAAATCGCACTATCGAAAACGTAAAATTAATTATTTATAAAAATGGAGAATTTATATGAAACAAATTTTTACAATATTACTCGCTATTAGTATCCTGAGTGTTAGCCCGTTAATACAGGCTGATGAGAAAGGGCTGGTGACCATTAAAAGTGCCAATAGTGTAAAAGTGACTCTTGATAAGCTCGAAGCCGTATTAAAAAGTAAAGGCATCACCATTGTGACGCGCTGGAGTCATGATGCAGGAGCAAAGAAAGTCGGGATAGAACTTCGCCCAACTGAATTATTAATTTTTGGTAATCCCAAATTAGGCTCGCATTTTTTCACCAGCCAGCAAACCTCCGGAATTGACTTACCGTTAAAAGCATTAGCCTGGGAAGACGAGGATGGTCAGGTATGGTTAACGTATAATGATCCTGCTTATATTGCCGAGCGCCATGGTATCGAAGATCGTGCTGAAATTGTTGCTAAAATGACCGGCGCACTTCAAAAGTTCAGCGCTGTTGCAACGAGTGAGTGAATATTCACTAACCTAAACAGAATCGAAAAATTAGAATTAATATTTTTGAACCGCAGAGGACACAGAGGTACGCAGAGTTTTATGTGTATATAGATTAATATCTTCTCTGTTTCCTCTGCCGTTAAATGTTGTTAAATTGTGGTATTCTTGCCTCTAAAAGCTGTTAAAAATCCTGATGTCTCAAGAATTGCTTAAATTACTCGATACTGGTATTAGTGAACTGGATTTGTTGGTAAGCACTGACATACAAAATCAACTGATTCAATACATTGAGCTGCTTCATAAGTGGAATCAAATTTCCAACCTTACCTCGGTAAAAAACAAAAAAAAGATGGTAAGTATTCACTTACTCGATAGTTTGGCGATTTTACCGTATATCACTGGTACTCGGATTCTTGATGTTGCCACTGGTGCGGGGCTGCCCGGTATCGTATTGGCATTGTGTTTTCCAGAAAAACAGTTTGTGCTGATAGATAGCAACAAGAAAAAAATACGTTTTATTAATCAAGTAGTTACAGAGCTCAAAATAAAAAATGTGGTTAGTCAACATGTCCGGATTGAAAGCTTTCTATGTGAAACAATTTTTGATCAAATCGTCAGTAGAGCCTATACTAGCTTACAAGCATTTATAGAAAGTACCGGTCATTTAGCAGACGATAAAACTGAGTACCTAGGCATGAAAGGTCAATTGCCCGAGCTTGAAATAGCAGAATTGGGAGCAGGATATACCGTTAAATCTTATCCGCTTATTGTGCCATACATAGAAGGTCAGCGTCATCTTATAATAATGACCTCAAATAAAAATTTTTAATGAATTCAGAATAATATTTAGGAAAACAGGCTCCGGGGAAAATCATGAGTAGGATTATAGCGATAGCAAATCAAAAAGGTGGTGTTGGTAAGACAACAACATGTATTAATTTGGCTGCGTCACTATCCGCAACAAAACGTAAAGTATTGTTGATTGATATGGATCCCCAAGGAAACGCCACCATGGGTAGCGGTGTTAATAAAAATGATGTTGAGTTTACCACCGGTGATGTTTTATTAGGAGAAGTTCAGGCAATTGAATTAATTCGACATTTAGACGAAGTAGGTTATGACTTATTACCCGCAAACGGTGATTTAATTGCAGCCGAAGTAGCATTAAAAGCAGGCGAAAATAACGAACAAGCACTGCGCACTGCATTGGCAGATGTCAGACATAACTACGATTATATTTTAATAGACTGCCCACCCGCATTAAACATGTTAACCTTGAATGCATTGGTTGCCGCAGAGTCGGTAATGATACCAATGCAATGTGAATATTATGCACTCGAAGGTTTATCGGCATTATTAGAAACAATTGAGGGTGTTCGTCAAACGGTGAATCCGCGTCTAAAAGTCGAAGGCATGTTACGTACCATGTTTGATCCACGAAATAATTTAGCAAACGATGTTTCCGGACAATTATTAGTCCACTTTCCAGACCAGGTTTATCGCACTATTATTCCGCGTAATGTTCGTCTTGCCGAAGCACCCAGTTTTGGTTTACCGATAATGCACTACGATAAATCATCACGAGGTTCATTGGCGTATCTGGCTTTAGC
>JBGMRJ010000090.1:7189-11452 GCA_048061315.1 Gammaproteobacteria bacterium | reverse complement strand
TGATCCATATTTTTAGAATTAATAAAAACTTCAAATGGACGGCGTAATTCATGCGGTGTGTCTTTATTTAAAATAATGTCATTTATGGTGACATACAGGGCATGTTCCGACATGGGTGTTTTTACTTTATAAGTAGAGCCGTGTAATTCTTCAGGGCGTTCTACCTTTTCATGCATTTGAATGATTTCAGCAGTGGTTTCTTCTACTACATCTGCTGTTACTTCAATTGCTTCGTTTGCTGCATCGTCTTTTGCAACTTCATAGCCGACGATTTTTTTGCTAATCTTTATCGACATTGTGTTCTCCTTGTATTCGATATAACTGTCTTTAGTTTTTTAACTCGTGTTCGTGCATTGCAACTTGTTTTAAACGCCGCTTAAGTGCTGCACGACAATAATAACTATGCTGTAGTGCATTTTTTTCTTCTGTAGCAACAGCTTCGCCAATCACTGAGTTATTTTTTTGTGAATTGTAAACATAACGCAATAAATTGTGCATTAAATCAAACTCACAGTTCACCGTTTTTTTAACTGGAAAATATAAAATATTAGAATTTTCCATAATAGCCCTCTTTCAATGCGTCAAATAAGTTTGCGGCTGAATGCATTTCACCATCGTATTCGATTTCGTCATTACCTTTGGCTTCAACAATTGTGCCATCGTCTAGCGTAAATTTGTATATAGTATTTTCCAGATCTTGCTCTTTTACTAATACGCCCTGGAACGCTTCCGGATTAAAACGGAAGGTAGTGCAGCCTTTCAGACCTTTCTCATAAGCATAAAGATAAATATCTTTAAAATCTTCATAAGGATAATCCGTTGGTACATTGGCTGTTTTTGAAATGGATGAATCTATCCACTTTTGTGCAGCTGCCTGAACATCGACATGTTCTTTTGGATTAATATCATCGGCACTAATAAAGTAATCGGGTAGTTGTGCTTCTGCATCATCACTGTATGGCATTGCCTTTTGATTAACCAGCTCTCGATACGCTAATAGTTCAAATGAAAAGACATCGACCTTTTCTTTCGTTTTACGACCTTCACGGATAACGTTACGTGAATAGTTATGAGCAAAACTTGGCTCAATACCATTGCTGGCATTATTCGCTAGCGAAAGTGAAATGGTCCCGGTGGGTGCGATGGATGTATGATGCGTAAAGCGTGCGCCCACTTCCGCCATCTCATCCACCAGGTTCGGTGCTACGTCGGCTATTTGTTGCATATAGCGACTGTACTTAGCATGCAGTATTTTGCCTTGAACTTTATCACCTGCTTTGTATCCATCCTGTTTCATTTCTGGGCGTTTGTGCAACATCTCAGTGGTTACTTCAAACACTTCGTCCATGATTGCTGCAGGGCCTTTCTCTTTTGCAAGTTCAACAGCAACTTCCCAACCAGTGATCGCCAGTTCGCGACTCACTCGTTCGGTAAATTCTAATGATTGTTCTGAACCGTATTTGCTTCGTAACATGGTAAGGGTAGAACCTAATCCTAAAAAGCCCATACCGTGTCGACGTTTGTATTCAATTTCGTGACGTTGTTCCGCTAATGGCAGGCCATTAATTTCAACCACGTTATCGAGCATGCGGGTAAAGATGGCAGTGACTTTTTTAAATTCATCCCAGTCAAATGCTGCGTCTTCTGTGAACGGATCACGTACAAATTTGGTTAAATTAATGGAGCCTAATAAACAGGAACCATAAGGTGGCAGTGGTTGTTCGCCACACGGGTTGGTGGCACGAACATTTTCGCAATACCAGTTGTTATTCATTTCGTTGATTTTATCGATCAGAATAAAACCCGGTTCGGCAAAATCGTAGGTGGAAGCCATGATCATGTCCCACATGCGTTTTGCCGGCATGACTTTATAAATAAGGCAGGCAACTAAACCATCATCGTTAGTGATATATTCTGATTTAATTGGCCAATCGCGCCACACGACTTGTTTTGGATCTTTAATATCAACACCATCGGTATCGACTTCGGTTTGTGTAATCGGGAATGCTAATGACCAATCCGTTTCATTATGAACGGCTTCCATAAACTCTTTGGTGATCAGTAACGATAAATTAAATTGTCGCAGACGCCCGTCTTCACGTTTGGCGCGAATGAAATCGACTGAATCCGGATGACCGATATCAAAGGTAGCCATTTGCGCACCACGGCGGCCACCAGCACTCGATACGGTGAAACACATTTTATCGTAGATATCCATAAACGATAATGGTCCGGAGGTGTGCGCACCGGCACCCGAGACGTAGGCACCTTTTGGGCGCAGTGTTGAGTATTCATAACCAATGCCACAGTTATGAATAACCATTAAACCATTATTTCCGGCCAAATAATTATTATGTTTTTCTACTGTGAAATCATAAAACGTTTCAGATATATTCAAATTTCGATGAATTGATTGCACTGGTCGTAATGTTCTGACAAAACGAATCAAATTAAGTAGATGTGGAAAACGTTTTTGCCAGCGATCCAACCAGACACGACTAACGACACGGGCTTGATGATAACCATGATAAAACCCCAATTTCTGGCGTTCGGTGTGCGATAGTTTTTCAACTTCATTTTGCAGGCTATCGCGTAATGCAACTGACATCACATAACGATCATATTGACCTGAAGTTGATGCAAACTTGTTAATACGAGCACATTTACCGCTGTCAGCCATATGGCGAGATACAAGCTTCAAAAAAGCCGAATCTGAAATTTTAAGCATGGCACCGCCACTATCATGAATAACATGCCCATTGTATTCATGACTACGTGGTTTTCTTATTGTTATTCCGCCATGAACACCAAATAAACCTAAAAATGATTTAAGTTCATTTGCAAACTGATGACTTTGCATGGCAATTATGGCACTGCCACGCTCTTTACTAATCGTGCCATCGGTATCTATTAATCCTGCAAGAAATGGTAAAAAATAATCTTCAGGATTTTGCGCTATCCACGCAGGGACTTTTAATGTTCGTGTCTTTTTACCAATTTGATGATCAATTAATGATGCAGCCTGACTGGCATCGAAGCTTGAAACAGCGTAGTCCCATACAGCGGTACCATTACTGGTTTGAGCTTCAACAACGCGTGCTTGCGAATTACAAAATGCCTTAAAAAAAGTAGCATAACGTTCCACCACTTCTCGCTCTGCAGCTCGAATTTTAAAAACCAGCCGTTTGCCAGTAGCTCTGGCACGTTTGGCCCAAACGCTATTTTTATCATTATAATTAAAGTGCTTTTCATAGGCACTACCATCACCCAAATGCGCACCAGCAAACCAGGCATCGAGTGAATTTGAAGTATCGGCAGCCCAGGGCAATTGATAATGGATTAAGGCATCATCAAGCGTTACTTCATCAGCTCGAACGTATTTTTGTATATCATCACGACACACTAAAACCGGGTGTTTAATTGAGGTTTTAAGCGATGTGCCATTTGAGATGATTTCAATATTATCATCCCGTGAGACTTGTGTTATTAGGTGTTGTTCAATATTTCGTAACTCAAACTGTTTTGAATCCCGATCATAACTCAATATCTGTTGATGTTTTTCTGTTACCGCTTTATCAGCAGTAACGAGACCTTGTTCGGTATAAACCAATGTACCGGGTGCGACACAGCCGGCTTTTAACGTAAGCCCCGCTTCATGTACTTTATTTAGTATGTCATTCATTGAATCATGAATGGTGCCGGATACAGTACAATTAATAGTAGAGGTGGCAGGTTTGTGCTCTTGAGCACCGGCATTCGAGGTGATTCGACCGGCAGGGATCGCACCGTGGCGCAAGGCCCAGAGAAATTCTTTTTCCCATTTGGTTTTATTCTCGGCGGTTGTCTCGACATTCGCAATAGCTTTGGCAACACGTAAATAGGTGTCATCAATATTGTTATCGATGTGTGTACCGTCTTTTGCTTTTAAGCGATACTTCTTGTCCCAAATATCAAGTGATGCTTCCTGATAGGGCACATCTGCAGCATTGGTGTGGGCTACTTCACTCAATTGAGCTCGCTTCATAATAATTTAATTCCTCCGTGTCCTGCTAAAATCAGTGTTGCCGTGAATCGCAATGGCAGTGAAACTGATTTTATTGCCTATTATAAAATTTAATTTATTGTTATTGTGAATCAGATGAAATATGAGAGTGATATTGGATACGTGCCGTTAATGAGCATGAGCTACGCATATGAATATTACCAACCACCATCTTCAGTCCCTGATTCTGATACTATTTTGTTCTTACCTGCTATTTATCA
>JBGMRJ010000090.1:0-7089 GCA_048061315.1 Gammaproteobacteria bacterium | reverse complement strand
GTGTTATGTTGAAAGCATAGGCGCAATATAAAGGGTTGTCAATGCAAAGTTATCCCCGCTGTATACCCGGTTATGCCCACGTTATCCACAACTAATCCACACGATTTCCCCTGAATGCGGTGCATAAACTGTTAAGTAATTGATTTTATTTCGCTGGTTTAAAGTGTGTTATTTGATATAAATGGTTTGCCTGGCGATGATCTAGCGTAATTTAAAATTTATAGAAATATCATTTTATTTAAAATTGTAACTTGAAAAAAATAACCTCATCCCCATTTTTAAATCATACAAAGATAAATATTAATTTATCGAAAATTTAAATTAAATTTACAAAGAGGTATAAGACGATGACATTAACACGATATGAACCCTGGAATGCACTACACCAATTCCGAAATGAATTATTTAATGCCTTTGATGGTAAAAATCTCCTGGATAATGACAGTAATGTCGCGACTAGTGACTGGACGCCTGCTGTTGATGTTAAAGAAAAAGACGAAGCCTTTATCATCAATGCCGATATTCCCGGAGTTGATCCAAAAAATATCGAAGTGCATATGGAAAATGGTGTGTTGACTATTCGTGGTGAAAAAACTGCTGAAACAAGTGATGAAAAAGAGGGCTATAAACGCGTTGAACGCAGTTATGGTAGCTTCTATAGACGTTTTAGTTTACCAGACTCAGCCGATGCTGAAAACATTAAAGCCAAAAGCCATAATGGCGTTTTAGAGTTAACAATCCCTAAAACTGCAAAAGTAAAAGCACGCCGGATTACGGTAGACAGTTAACGTTTAATTGAGCAGTAAAACAACAGACACGTATTACTTAATTTTAAGTAATACGTGTCTTTGTGTTAAATAAAACTTTAATTCTGGAATTATTTTTTAATCCGGGAACTTATTCCGTCCAGTTAGTGTCAACAAACAAAATATAAAATTAATCAAACTCAGGATTTATAAATAACATGCCTATTAAGTTTCTCGCTGCACTTCTATCATTTTTCACATTGAGTTTTATTACGATACCCGCATTTGCAGGGCTGCCTATTGCAGATAGTGATGGACAAAAATTACCAACGCTGGCTCCGATGATAAAACGCGTTACCCCGGCTGTTGTTAATATTGCAACAATTGGTTACGTGCAGCAGCAACGCGAAAATCCCTTATTACAAGATCCATTCTTCCGGCATTTCTTTGGTGCACCATCAAGACCGCAGCAACAGGAAACGCAAAGTCTGGGTTCCGGGGTGGTGATCAATGCTAAAGAAGGTTTAATTCTTACCAAT
The DNA here is from genome assembly GCA_048061315.1 of Gammaproteobacteria bacterium. Classification (GTDB taxonomy): domain Bacteria; phylum Pseudomonadota; class Gammaproteobacteria; order UBA6429; family Thiohalophilaceae; genus CAYQUC01. The sequence continues at coordinate 5,804 of JBGMRJ010000090.1, read as the reverse complement.
AATCATGTGATTGATAATGCTGCAAAAATACAAGTGACACTGCGTGATGGCAGACAACTTAATGCAACGCTGGTGGGTACCGATCCTGATTCAGATATCGCGGTGATAAAAGTTAAAGCTGATAACCTGACAGCCATAAAAATAGCAAACTCCAGTTTATTGAATGTCGGTGACTTTGTAATCGCCATTGGTAACCCCTTTGGTCTCGGGCAAACGGTAACCTCAGGAATCGTTAGTGCTTTAGGTCGTAGTGGTTTAGGGATTGAAGGTTTTGAAGATTTTATTCAAACCGATGCATCGATTAACCCGGGCAACTCGGGTGGCGCACTGGTTAATTTACGCGGTGAGTTAGTTGGAATTAATACTGCTATTTTATCCAAAAGTGGCGGCAATATCGGGATTGGTTTTGCTATTCCAATCAATATGGTAATTGACATAAAAGAACAATTAATCAGTTACGGTAAAGTACGCCGTGGACGACTCGGTGCACAGGCGCAAGATCTAACACCACAATTAGCACAAGCATTTGGTATCCCGATGCAACGAGGCGCGGTAGTAACATCCATCGTGCCGAACTCTGCTGCTGATAAGTCCGGTTTGAAACCGGGTGATATCATCACGAAAATTAATGCTAAACAGGTTAAAAATGCCAATGTATTACGGAATGTTATTGGACTATTACGCATTGGTAAAACAGTTACATTGGATGTCTTGCGTGATGGCAAACCAAAATCACTTATAGCAAAAATTGAAAAAACAATCGTCACAACATTAAAAGGTAAAGATCTGCATCCAAGATTAACCGGGGCATTGCTCAGTAATATTGATCAAAATTCACCACTGTATAAACGAATTGAAGGTGTTATTTTTAATCAGGTTGAAAATGCCAGCCCTGCTCGGTCTGCCGGCCTTCAAAGAGGCGATATTATTGTTTCAGCGAACCGCATTTCAATATCCAATATTTCAGAGTTAATGGATATTGCCACAAACAGTAAAGAGTTATTACTGAATATCCGGCGCGGCAATGGTGCATTATTTCTGTATTTAGAACCCTAAAAAAATAAAGATCCCATTGTTACTGCCGTTATTAATTAAAGCGTAACACCGTGGGTATAAAATGGCTGAGTTAAACAAAATATTGTATATCGAAGATGAGCCCGACATTCAAACTGTGGCACGGTTAGCATTGGAAAATGTTGGTGGCTTTACCCTCGAAGTCTGTGAATCAGGAAATAAAGCATTGGCTGTGGCTGAAAAATTCGCACCGGATTTAATTCTAAGTGACGTTATGATGCCTGAGATGGATGGACCGGAAACCATTACCGAATTGCGTAAACTTTCCAGCTTGTCTAATACTCCGGTCATTTTCATGACTGCAAAAGTGCAGACTGACGAAATAAAGGAATTATTATCTTATGGTGCATTAGGTGTGATTCCAAAACCATTTGATCCAATGACCTTGGCAGCAAAAATCCACGAGTTGTGGCAACAACAATAAAACCTTATCTATTTCATGTTTATATCAGCTCAGTATCCTTAATTTTTACCCTACAATAAATTTTATATAAGACTTGATTTAATTAATGATAGCCTATATTATAATCATATTAGTATTTAATAATATTCTTATTAGGAGTCAATTATGTCAGGATTTATACCAAATTTCCCTCACGATGGTGTTGTAACTGTTAACCGCGTTATTTTAAAACCAGAATATTCTCTGGATGATCTACAAGAACGCGTTGCTGAACTGTGTGAAAATGTTAAAACATATCACTCAGAAACAGGCTTTATTGGTGGTTTCGTTTCTTTGAATATGGGCATGATCTCAAATGAAGGCTCTACCGTCGGTCAAGCTGTTGAAAGTGATCTTAAGGGTAAAGAAGCAATCATCGTCACTTTCTGGGCAAGTTTCGAGCAACATGAAGAATCTCACCGCAGTGCGACTTTTCAACCATTATTTGAAAAAGTATTGGAAACTTGCGAAAACGGCAACGAAGAAATCGCTTATGAAATGCTATGGTCTGGTGCTGCATATGATGCTGAAACTGCAAAAGCAGCTCAGGAAGCCAAAGAAAAGTATGCTGCTTAATTAATTTATGACGTAAAGTCAGTAAGTGAAACAAAATTAAAAGCTGATAGTGAATATCAGCTTTTTTTTTATCTCATCTTACTAAAAACCATTAATCAAATAGTGAAGCTCCAAATAATCATACTGATCCTACCAAAGTAGGTATACAGCTCAGGAGTAATAGCCATTATGATTCAATTTTAGTTTAATCGAATATATCGAGTTGAAACTACAATGAAACTAGTTCTTTTTATTTTATCGACCCTTTTTTTAGTATTTGCTTGTAACAACAGTATCGCAGATGACAAAGCCACATTGAATTGGTCTGGCTGTGGAATCACTAAAAAAGCCTTCATGGCTGAATTAGCAGCTGCTTATGAGCAAAAAACCGGCATTAAAATTAACCTTCGTGGTGGTGGTGCCACTCGGGGTATTCGCGATGTCGTCAAGCAAACTGCCGATATTGGAGGTGCCTGTCGGGTACAAATGGAACTCAGTTCGATTGAACGACGAGCCGAGCAAATACCCGTTGCCTGGGATGCTTTGGTCGTGATCGTTCACTCATCAAACCCGGTTAATGAAATTAGTTTGTCGCAATTGCGGCATGTCTACCGAGGAGACATAACAAACTGGAAACAGCTGGGTGGTCGGGATGCACCGATTGAATTATATGCCCGTACAGGCAATATTTCGGGGGTCGGCTTTACCCTGCGTGAATTAGTATTTAACAATCTTGATGAGATTTTTAAAGCCAGCCGTTTTTTTAAATCCAGCGGCCCACTAGAACAAGCCATTGAGCAAAATGCTAACGCCATTGGAACAACCGGGATAAGTAGTGCTAATCGTCGTAATATTAAAATATTGAAACTGGAAGGCAAAAAACCCAGTTTCGACAATATTCGCCGAGGTAAGTACTTACTCTATCGTCCACTGTATCTTGTTATACAGCAATTCGAAAAAGACCAACGCGTATTGGATTTCAAAAATTTCGCATTGAGTAATGAAGGTCAGGATATTATACGCAATACCGGATCGGTTCCCTATGTGGATGCCGTACAATTAGTAATGAAACAACTCGCTGAAAAAAGACGTGCCTTAAGTATCAAGCCTGCTGATTAATCTCACACTAATAAACTCGGGTAATCGCAATTTTTTGCAACCGAATTCTGAAACGAAACACCGTATCAAGTGCTTCAATGCACGCCATGGAAGTAGTCCGTATATCGTTTTCTTTACTTGCATAACATATTGAATTTATTAATCATTTAGGAATAAACTCAATTTATCATGCGAAAAATATTACTATAATGATTCTGCTGAAAAAGACTTTACTTTTAGGGGGTAAACTCGCTAAGTTAGGCATCCCTGATTCAATGATTACACAAAGCTCAAAATGAATCGCTAATTGGGATACTGAGACAATTTTAATCAATCTTTAGCTAATTCACTTTAACTAATGCCATCTACCCAAATGATTAAAATTTGAATTCATTTCAGCTGTTCATATGGAACTCAGCTGAATGCCATCTTCCTTCTCATATATAGTATATGAACGGGAGATTACAATTTTGTAACTTAATGAGGATATTTTAGAATGATAAAGCCAATTGGTTCGGACGAATTACAACCATTATTCGTTTATGATGATAGCGAACATGACAAATTAAGCAAAGAAGCAGAAAGCTTACCTTCGGTTATCGTTAGCTCACAAGCTGCCGCAAATGCCGTAATGATGGGTGCTGGTTATTTTAATCCGTTAAAAGGTTACATGACTGTTGCTGATGCGATGGGCGCAGCTGAAAAAATGACCTTAACAGATGGTTCTTTCTTCCCGGTTCCTGTTTTGTGTTTATTGGATAACGCGGATTCGATTAAAGGTGCAAGCCGAATTGCACTGCGTGATCCTAATGTTGATGGTAATCCGGTGTTAGCCATAATGGACATTACCGCAACTGAAGAAGTCTCGGCAGATCAAATGAAGATCATGACAGATAAGGTATACCGCACAGACGATGCCGACCATCCTGGTGTCAGTGCCTTTAATTCTCAGGGTCATATTGCCATTTCCGGTCCAATCCAGGTGCTGAACTTTAGCTACTTCCAAACAGAATTCCCTGATACTTTCCGCACGGCTGTTGAAATCCGTAACGAGATTGCAGAGCGTGGCTGGAATAAAGTTGTTGCTTTTCAAACACGCAACCCAATGCATCTGGCACATGAAGAATTATGCCACATGGCAATGGATCGCTTAAACTGTGATGGTCTGGTGATTCACATGTTGCTGGGTAAATTAAAACCTGGTGATATCCCTGCCCCTGTTCGTGATGATGCGATTCGTAAAATGGTGGAATTATACTTCCCGAAAAACAGTGCCATGGTAACCGGATATGGATTCGACATGTTATATGCCGGACCTCGTGAGGCGGTATTACATGCCTACTTCCGTCAAAACATGGGTGCTACACACTTTATTATTGGTCGTGACCACGCCGGTGTGGGTGATTACTACGGCGCTTTTGATGCACAAACTATTTTCCATGACGAAGTACCAAAAGACGCAATGGAGATTGAAATCTTTGAGGCTGACCACACCGCTTACTCTAAAAAATTGGATAAAGTCGTAATGATGCGTGAAGCACCGGATCATGAAAAAGACGATTTTGTATTACTGTCTGGCACCAAGGTTCGTGAAATGTTGGGTAATGGCGAAGCGCCGCCTAAAGAGTTTTCAAGACCCGAAGTCGCTAAGATTTTAATTGATTATTATCAAAGCCTTAGCTAGATTTTGACTGTTTGGCAGGTAAAATAAAATTCAAATTTACGATTAGCTTAAGTCCGGAATATCCGACTAATAAGATACAATAAATTTAGCTTATACCGGACAATGTAATACTAGTGACCATACGGAAAAATTGGCTTTATTTTGCCTGCAAAAGTAGATAACTTAGTGCGCCCAGAGACTTTCTCTAGGTAAACTCGTGTGTCGTATAACTTATGTTAAAAGACCACGTGATAATAACGAATATTTGAAATAGTTTACTGTCATGGTGTTCGGCGAACCAACGCAATAAAATGGAAGGCAAGCCACAGTCGGTAAATAATCAAAGGAATGTTTTTGAATCGGGTAGCTCCTGATTCGAATAACAAAGTTGTTAAATTTTTTAATTGCTAGCAAAAATAAAGAGGAGTTACACAATGCCAACTTTTGTACGTACAGATAAGTGCGATGGCTGTAAAGGCCAAGACAAAACAGCGTGCATGTACATCTGCCCGCACGATCTAATGAAGCTTGATATGGACGGTTCTGAAACCGGTCATGCTATGAAAGCTTATAACCAGGAACCAGAACAATGCTGGGAATGCTATAGCTGTGTGAAGATTTGTCCACAACAAGCTATCGAATGTCGTCACTATGCTGACGTTGTTCCTTTAGGTGGTTCTGTGCAACCTTTACGTGGTACTGATTCCATTATGTGGACTATCAAATTCCGTAACGGCAACATGAAACGCTTTAAGTTCCCTATCCGTACAACTCCTGAAGGTTCAATCGATCCTTATGGTGGTAAACCAGAAGCTGATATGAGCAAAATTGAAGAAAACATGTTCTTTGTTCAACACAATGGTTACCGTGCTGGTGATCCTAGTGAACTAATCAAAAAATAATTTAAATTTAGATAGAGGAAAATAAAATGGCAGGAGAATTTGGTAATCCTGAAGTCGTCGAAGAAGAAGT
>JBGMRJ010000089.1:4698-11708 GCA_048061315.1 Gammaproteobacteria bacterium | reverse complement strand
CATTGTCCATGTACATATCAAGACTGGACATAAATAAAGCGTATTTATTACCATAAGTTTGATACATGCTAGCTCTGTTGATACCCATTGAGCTGACTAGATCTTGCATTGATGTGGCCTCATAGCCCTTATTCCAGAAGACTTGTAATGCTATGGATAGCGTTTCCTCTTGATCAAATTGTTTATTGGGTCCAACCATAATGCAATTATGCCATGTTAAGTAAAATCTGTCTTCATACCACCAAGGTTAATTAGTATCATTAAAACAATAAGTTAGACACCACAAAACAAATTACTACATTAACTATTGACTTTTAACCCTACAACTGGAATGATCGTTCCAATTTAGAATGATCATTCTGAATTAAAGTATAGCAGAATTTAACTAATAAAATTAAAGGAAATTCAAATGAAAAATTTTCAATTACACAATGTAGGTGAATTTAATGACCTAAACCAGTACGTTTTTGCTCCTGAAGGTAGCTCAATCAAAATAGACGGTAAACTATTCCTTGGTGATTTACTAAGCCTTAGCTCGATGGAAATTTCACTCAATAAAAATGCTCCCGGCACTGGCATGAATTTTAAACACCGACACAAAGAACATGAAGAAGTCTATATTTTTATCAACGGTGAGGGTGAAATGTTAATTGATGATGAAATAGTCAAGGTAAAGGAAGGTTCGATTATTAGCATGAAACCACAGGCAAATCGAACCTGGTGGAATACGGGAAGCACTGATTTAACCTATATTGTTTTACAGGCCCCGGAAGGTGGAATGAAATCACCCGGAATAAATGATGGTGAATTGCTCGAAGGTAAAGTGCCCTGGATAGACTAAACCCTGAATACCGCCACTTTGTAGCTGACGAGCTACAGAGTGACCTAATTACAACTCAATTGTTCTTCAATGATGTGAATTGAATTTCCAATTAAAACAATAGGAAGCGATATTACTGCCGTGACTAAAGGCACCGCAACTATCACCATAGCACATGCTTCTGAATGGCAATGAGCGCCGGTTATATCAATTGGAGTAACATCTATCGTCCATTCACTGGTAGACAAATCACAACTCGCTGTTGGCTGAGTGCTACCCGGTATCGTTTTCGGTGTAAAAGCACAACCAGTGAACAGAATAAGAACAATAAGCAACAGACTGATATTGTAAATGGTTTTAATATTCATAAGATCAATTAAACACTACGCAGTTAGTGAAATTTATCTTGGAATATTAGCGAAGTTTAACTGAATCTACCCTGAATAAATGGTTGACCAATACCATTAACAAAATTATTTTGGTTCAAAATAGGGTTCGCCATTTTCATCAACAACACACGAATAAAATTCTGTCGTGAATCGTTTTAACTCGGTATCGCTATTTTGATTTTCAACGAATTTTTTCCAGTTACTCTTAATCATACAATTTTTAATTTGAGATTTAACTGCTGCAATGCATTTTTTATCTTTTTTCCCACACAGATCTATTAATTCATATTCCAAAGTTTTTCGAAAGGCTAACTCTTGAAAACTATCGGTACAGCCAAATAAAAATACAAGAGTAAATACTAACAGGATTATTTTCATTACTGCCCCCCAAAACTCAACTCACCACTACTATAAGACCCGCCAAATGTACGAGCAAGGGTTGCTACTTGTTTGAGAGCACTTAGTAATTCAGTTTTTGTGAGAGGTGACAAAGGATGTATGAATGCAGAGTACAATATCTTTTTACTAACGGCATAGCGTGCATCCAAAGCACTGTGAAAATTGGATTCCATAACAGCATCTTTCTTGTCATCGCTTAACAGTGGATACTCCGTGATGGGTGCAATTATTCGCATGCGATCATGCTTAACATCAGAAATCAATGCCATTTTGACTTTGTTATACGTAAATACGATATAGCCTTTTTGCTGCTTTATAACTTCAACGTTAGTGACAACTATTTTTTCCATCGATTCCTGTGTCATCGGATTTGCTATAACGATTGAACAGTTCAAAAAAAAGAATAACAGAATTAATGGAAATCGCATTTATACTCCAGAGACATTTATCCGTATCAAATAGTCATAGTTTAGCCTAAACCTGCTTTGAAGCCAGTTTAAAATAGACTTTTAACTGTTTTGTAGAAATGTCTTCAGGATTTTTAAATGGAGTATTATTTCCTCAATTAACCAAAGTACTATCTTTAATTCCTGCTTTTCCCCGTTGTTCACTAACCGCATGTAATTTTGCTCGTGGTTTTTCAAGACCTAATGTTACTTCAAGCCAAATAAAGTAATTTTTATCTGCGGCTGTCGTAATTTCAATTTTACTGGTATTCTCTGCGTGCGCCGTTATCACGTGCTGCCCAGGGATTACTGTTTTAACAAGAAATGTTCTTTGCTCAGTATCACTGACATGTTTGCCATCAATTTCTGCTGTAATTAATATATCAAAATTATCGATTTGATTCCGATACAAATAAATATTAGACATACCTTTTTGAGTTTCATATGCCTTTGCATGAGTATCATCCTGAGAACTAGCTCTGTGTACAGTTCCACAAGATGTGGTTATTACTAACGTTATTATTACAACAAACAAACCTGAATATTTTTTAAACATTATTTTCTCTCCTGAAAATCGACTGATAACTGAATTAAAGCTCTAATGGCTCTTTTGATTTATATTTTGAATATACACCGCATAAACTATCATATGCAAGACGGTTAATAATTTCATTAGAAAATACCCAATGAAATGCTTTCACTTTATTTCATTATTATATAAGGAATAGTTAATTAACCACTGTACAAAAGTCGGATAACATAGGCAAAGTTATGACTTATAAAATTTTGACACTATATCCCTATTTACTTTCGCCAAGATCAACAACTGACTGAGTTCTATCATTAATTATATCAGTGTGATCAAGATTTTTTTGAATTGCAATAATTTTACGATATTCAACTTGTATCTCTGTTCTTTCTTCTTCAGTGAAATTATCCCAGTCTGTTTTTGAATAACCAAAATAGGGTGTTGCACAAGATACTATTAATAACACCACCGGCAAATATAGTATATTTCTAATTATCATGTTTTTTCCTTAATAACGGATAATAAAATATGCTTCGAATAGTTTAGGTGAGGGATAACTATTATTAGATATCAATGAAAGATATGCAATAATAAGTTTAGCTTAACAATAAAAACACAAAGTAAAATTCATTAGATTTAACATATTACTGCTATTGAATAGTATTTAGTGTCATTATTAAAAAAGTTCTAGAAATGTAATTTTAACAGTGAGTTATTAATTCTCTCGCAGTGTTTGTAATGGCGGTTGAGTTACCACTGAATAAGTTCCGATTAGCCCGGCAATGCCAACAATACCCATTCCGCTCACTATACCGATTATTATAACTATTGGGTTAAATTGATAATCAAAATGGAATACCTTTTCAGATAACACGTAGGCAATACTCGTTGCTGCCACACCAGCTAGTAAGCCGGAAAGTGCTCCCAGCGTTATAAATTCAGCAATAAGACCACGCAATAATATTTTTTTCTTTGCTCCCAACGTTCGTAAAATAGCATTTTCATATCGTCGTTCATCCTGATACGACTGAATAGCCGAAAACAAGACTGCTACCCCAGCGAGTAATGAAAAAATAAATATAAACTCTACTGCGAAGGTTACACGCTCTATAATAGCGCGAACACGATTCATAATAACATCAACATCCAGAACGGTGACATTGGGGAATTGTTTTACAATACTGCCAATAGTATTTTTTTGCTGTGCGTTTAAATAAAAACTGGTTACCCAACTAGTCGGGGTATCATCCAATATGCCGGGTGGTACAACCGTAAAAAAATTGATGTCAAAAGTATCCCAGTCAACCGACCGTATACTGGTAATCTTAAAACGCTGTTGATTGCCGTTAACATCAAAACTAACAAAATCATTTAATTTAATCTTAAGTGCTTTGGCAATGCCCTTCTCGATTGACATCTGTTGTTTATTGAATTCACCTTTATCCCACCATTTACCCTCCAGGATGACATTGCCTTTTTGCATGCTGTCTGCCCAGGATAAATTGAATTCGCGTGTCACTAAATGTTTGGCTCTTGAACTCTCATAGTCGTTCGTGCTTATTTTTTTATTATTAATTGCCGTTAACCTGGCGCGCACCATTGGATAGAGCTTTGGCTTACTGACACCTATTTTATCCAATGATTTTTCCAAATCACTAACCTGATCGGTTTGCACATTAATAAGAAAATGATTAGCGGCATCCGGTGGTAAACTGCGTTGCCAGTTAGAAATTAAATCGGATCGCACTGTTGAAAGTAATAATAACACCATAATGCCCAGACCAAACGCCACTATTTGAACAATACTACTGACCGGCCTACGAGCAATATTCGCTAAACCAAAACGCCAGGCAACTCCAACGTGTTGCCTTAAGTGATTTAATGACTTAATTAATAACATTGCTGCCAGAGCAAGAATGAGTAAGGTTATTATCATACCCAGCATAACGTATAACACCAAAGTAGCTTTACTTAATTGCCACTGTAATAATAAACCCATACTCAGCAATACCGCTAAATAGATTAACCAGGCTGGCGTTGCTTTCACTTTTTGATCTTTTCGTAATACTCGCAACGGTGAAATATTTTTTAAACTTAATAGTGGTGGTAACACAAAACCAAAAAGCATAATAATGCCTGTTGCATATCCTAGAATAACAGGATCAAATGACGAACCCGGTAATTTCGCGAGTAGCATTTTATTGAGTATTTGCGTTATCCCTAATTGAGTAAACCATCCTAATATGCAGCCAATACTACTCGATATTAATGCCAACCAAAGCATTTCAAAACTGAACATGCCAATGATAGTTGATTGACGTGCCCCCAAACTGCGCATGATTGCACTGCCATCCATGTGACGGGTTGCAAACCGCCGTGCCGCTGTGGCCACGGCAACACCGGCTAATAAGACACTGATAAGAGCCGCTAAGCCTAAAAATTCCTGGGCACGATCCAGTGCAACTCTTAATTCAGGGCGCCCATCTTTAGTTGTGAGTATTTTTTCGTTTTTATGCAGTTTTGTTTTTAACCATTTTCGATATTGATTTATTTTATTTACGGTATCACTGGAAAATAAAATACGATAATTTGCTAATGAGCCTTGTTGAATTAAACCGGATGGTGCCAAATCACTTGCATTAATCATAACGCGTGGAGCCAGACTAAATAAATCACCACCCCGGTCTGGTTCATAACGCAGTATTTTTGTTAATGTTAATGTCAATTTCCCTAGTGCAATTTTGTCACCCAACTTTAACTTAAGTAATGTTAATAACCGAGCTTCAACCCAAACCTCTCCTGGCATTGGAATTAGGTCTGTTTCTGCATCAGTCCCATAGGCGGTATCCGATAGTCGTAATTTTCCTCTGAGTGGGTACTTCTCAGTAACTGCTTTAACTTCGACTAATTGCGGCTTATCATTTAGCAGTAACACACTTCGGAACTGAATTGTCCTGGCATAATTTAAACCGTATTGTTGCGCTTGCGAATAGTAAATTTTATTAAAATCATGTGGCGATGACACAACTAGATCAGCAGCGATTAATTCAGCAGCTTGATCATTTAAGCCTTGTTCGACTCTATCAATAAAAAATCCTACCGCAGTAACACTGGTTACTGCGATAATTAATGACATTAGTAATACCCGTAGTTCACCACTTCGCCAGTCACGGATTAACATTCGAGTTGATAATTTAAAGATTAAAAATAAGTTAGACATATTAGCTACGGAGCTTGCCCGCATCCAGATGAATTCGAACATCACACCGCTTAGCCAGGACCTCATCGTGTGTTGCCATAATAAGTGTTGTGCCTTGCTCCTTATTCAAGTCGAATAATAATTCAATTATTTTATTACCTGTTATTTGATCTAGGTTACCGGTTGGCTCATCGGCAAATAATAATGTGGGTTTCACGGCAAATGCACGGGCGATAGCACAGCGTTGTTGTTCACCCCCTGAGAGTTGCATGGGGTAATGTTTTTCTCGATGCTCTAAACCAACCCGATTTAATATTTCCTTAGCAATTTTTATCGCATTTTTATCAGCCGCTAATTCCAGTGGTAACATCACATTTTCCAATGCAGTTAAACCATTTAATAATTGAAAACTTTGGAAAACAAAACCAACATTATTAGCCCGGCATTCTGCACGTCCATCTTCATCCAGTTCATTTAAATTTTGTTTGTTAAAAATTACACTGCCCGACGAGCTCCGATCAAGCCCTGCTAATAGACCCAGCAATGTCGTTTTACCCGAACCGGAAACACCCAATATCGCTAATGAAGTTCCCTTTGCAACAGAAAAATTGATATCATCCAACAAGGTTAATTCACCCTCGGATGTGGTAACGTATTTACTGAGGTTTATTGCTTGAACAAAATGTTGTTGCTGATTGTCAGAATCGGATGAAACCATGCTATTCATATTCAAAAAATCCTTTAAATGCAGCTTAATAAAAACTGGCCTGTTTAATTTAAGTCTAACGTTATTCGGCTTGATATTGTGTAACTTTTTGTTACTTAATTTCAGTTATGCCAATAATTCAAAAGCCCCTGTTATACTAATATTAGGTGACAGTATTAGTGCTGCCTACGGCATTAACACCTCACAAGGATGGGTGACATTATTACAATCCCGAATAACAACTATGGGGTTTCATTACCGTGTTATCAATGCCAGTGTAAGTGGTGACACTACCCGAACCGGATTAAATCGACTAAAACCGCTTTTAAAACAACACCACCCCAAAATAGTGATTGTGGCATTAGGTGGCAATGATGGTCTGCGTGGTTTGGCATTTTCCGAAATTGAGATCAGTTTAGCTAAGATAATAAGTCTTGCTCAAAAATTTAATTCAAGAGTGCTACTCGCTGGCGTTAGATTACCACCAAATTATGGTGAAGCTTATAACAAAAAATTTGCAGC
>JBGMRJ010000089.1:0-4598 GCA_048061315.1 Gammaproteobacteria bacterium | reverse complement strand
GGTTAATTACAAATTCTCCAAAGCAATTGCTTTTGCTTTATTAAAATCGCTTTTACCTGTTCCTAATTTTGGAAGCTCATCAACTTTTATGTAAATATCTGGTACCATAATCGGAATTAAATTTTGTTGGTTTATTATTGTTTTTAATTCATCTTCTTCAATATTACCGGAATACAATAACACAACCTTCTCGCCTTTTTTATCATCAGGGATTGCAGTTGATACTACTTCAACATCTTCTGCTGTGGCGTTATTAATAGTATCTTCAATTGAACCAAGGCTTACCATTTCACCAGCAATTTTTGCAAAACGGGAATAACGATCAACTATTGTTAAAAAGCCATCTTCATCAACATGGCCCTTGTCACCGGTTTTATACCAACGTTGTCCGTCCAGCTCAACAATCACTTCTTTGGTTTTATTCGGATCATTTAAATAGCCTAACATGACCTGGGTGCCACCAATTAGGATTAAGCCGTCTTCTTTTGCGGGTAACTCGTCCATGGTTTGGGGATCAACAATTCGGAAATTACTTCCAGGTACGGGTAGACCGATTGTGCCGAGTTTGTTTCCCACTTGTACACGCCAGGCACTTTGCTCTAATTTATCCGGTATATTAACACCGGCAACGGGTGTAGTTTCAGTGGTGCCGTAACCTTCATAAATCGGAATATTAAATTTAGTGGTAAAGCTGGTTCTTACTAATTCATTTAATTTTTCAGCCCCCGAGACCACTAAACGAATGGATTCCAGCATCAGTGGGAGCACGCGTCTATTTCTGGCATAAAGTCTTAAAAATGTTGACGTTCCAAACATAATCGTAATGTTATTTTTTGAAATTGCTTTACCGATGTTAACCACATCGGTGGGGTCAGGATGAAAAATCACGGGCACGGCTTCTATTAATGGTAATAAACCACTAACGGTTAACCCAAAAGCATGGAACTGTGGCAGGCTACCCATGATAATATCCTGTTGCTGTATATCCATAACATCGGTAACTTGTTTGATATTACCCATTAAATTTTGGTGGCTAAGCACAACACCCTTGGGTGTGCCTTCACTGCCACTTGAAAATAAAATTGCGGCTGGACTGGTCACCTCAACTTTATGCCCATATAACAAATACAATAATTCAGCAGGAAATAATTTTACGGTGAGTAATGTTATTATTTTTTTAACCGTTGTAATTTCATCTTTTAATTCTTCAAGATAATAAACAGTGGTGTTTTTAAATAGTGACTCAATCTCAATTCCGCGATCCATTAATTTTTTAACAAATCGTGTTGAGGTATAAATGGTTTTAATATCAGCTTTTTCTATCGCACCGGATAAAGCTTCAATACTTGCTGTGTAATTTAAATTAACAACTGTTTTACCCAGCAGCATCACCGCCATATTAACTAACATGCCAGCACTACTGGTTGGTAGTAATAATGCAACATTGTGTTCCGGGCTGCGTTTTTTTATTAATTGTGAAAATACAATGCTTGAAGTTAATGCTGTTTGAGCATTCAATTTAACGCCACCCAGTATGTCGGCCATACACGGGTATTTTGGGGCTTTTTTTACAGTCCGAATCCAGGCCAACGGGATTGGATCAAGTGTTTCGGTATAGTCATGCCATGCTGATATCGACAAATCGAATACTCGACGTTTAACCACATCAGCTTTACTCTCAATAGGCAATGGCTCACCAAAAGCAACAATCACATCACGGCGAACACCGCTAATTGATCGTGATTTGGTGAAATTACTTGAATAGGAGAATCGACTTCCCCACAGACCGCGTAAATAAAATGGTATAATAACACCATCCACTTCTGCTACTGTTTTTTCATAACCGTGCTTGAAATCGCCTAATTGTCCATTACGACTGATCGCCCCTTCCGGAAACAGACAAACTACTTCACCGGCTTTTAACAACTCATTTATTTTCTTTAAGGCATCAAAGCTGGCACCACTGGCAATGGGGATGACCCCCATAATATCTAAAAACCATTTGATGCTCCAATGCTCATAATAACTCTTAAGCATTACAAACCGTACTTTACGGGGGTAGGCAATTTGAATCATCGCGAAGTCAATTAAACTAACATGATTGCCCAACATCAATACACCACCGCTACCGGGTAAATTATTAAATCCATGCACCTGAATTTTATAACGCCCGGCGAATAATCCTGTGATTAATATTCGTATCAGAGAATGGGGTAAACGATAAATAGTGTATAACGCACCCAGTAACGCCACCACTGTAACAAAATAGAATATTCCAATACTATTAATGCCCAGTGTTGCAACCACAACGGTTATCACCAGAAAACTGAACATCACACAATTTTGTACCCAGTTATTACCGGCTAATACTGTTCCTAATTGATCATCTTTAGCATTAAACTGAATCATGGCATTGAGAGGCACAATAAATAAGCCACCGAAAATACCAAACAATAACACAATCACCACCATCATAAATACAGATTCAAATTGCGTAATTGCAAAAATGGTGACCACTAAACCGATAGCACCAATGGCAACAAATCCGGTTTCGATATGATGTTTTGACTTACTACCGGCAATTAAAGAACCAATAACGATTCCAATTCCAGAACTCGCTAAAATGCCTTGAATGACAACAGTGTTATCATTCAGTAAGACTTCTTTCGCCAAAGCCGGGAACGATGCCAATACAACTTGTGATACGCCCCAAAAAATGGATAAACCGACTATCGACAGCCAGATGTTTTGATCATTCCATAATATTTTTAAATTGGTTTTTAGATATCCGGCTTTAATGTAATTACCGGCTTTAAATTTTTTATTAGTATTTAAGTTGTCCAGTTGTTTTAGAACGGGTATTTTAAACGCGACAATTGCTTCAATTACAGAAAATAGTACTAGCAGCCATCCCAAGGGAGCGATAATGATAATCAATTCAGAAACCGTTTGATAGGATTGCCCGGCCAGGCTATTTTCGAATAACACTGAAAATACAAATATTCCGGCTAAAATCGCAAAAATTGTGATTGATTGAACAATCGCGTTCATTGACGCTAATCGTTCCTGACCTACCAGTTCTTTTATATAGCCATACTTAGCCGGTGAATAAAATGCACTCTGAACGGCGAGTAAAAATGTCATACTAAACGAAGCGATAAACCAACCTTGATAATAGGACAGTGTAATTGCCAAGGTTAAAAATACCGCTGCTATGGCACTAACGCGCATAACTATCGGTTTGCGGTATTTATCTGCCAGAAATCCTGAGGGACTAAATAATAATATAAAGGGTAAAAGAATTAAGGCATTAACAATGGCGGTTAAAATAATTTGGGTTTCGCCATCGTAAATTTTAAACACGGTGTTTTGAATGACTATTTTATGCCCTAAATCAACGAAAGCATTTAAAAACACAATTACTATAAAAGGAACGAAACCTGCTATTTTTGTTATTTTATCCATTTTAACCCTCTTGTTTCTGTATTTTAACTTTTCAAGCATATTGTATGTCGAAATAAAGTGCTATTTGTGATAATTTAATTATCTGGTCCGCTCAGTATGAGAATAACAATATTAGTATGGTATTAAAGAAAAACATAATCAAAAACAGCATGATCGTTATCGTGCTAAGTTTTGTTTTGGCCTCATGCACTTCCGATGCTGAAACATGGCGTTTACAGCTTGAGAAATCATCTGTTGAGGCCCGTACTGCAGTTGATAATTTAGGCAAACACCTCAATTCCGGTACCATTGCTAAATCATCATTGCTAACACAATATGCTGCAATCGTTAAAAAGCAGGATCCAAGCCTTGCTGAATTGAGTGATACATTAGCACTCGATGCTACTGTTGAGGGGCCAAGCTATAAAAGTCTGGTAAATCGGGTAAATGAAGCCAATGTTTTTTTACCAAAAGCACCTGCTCAAGGTTTAACAACTGTACAAGCACTAGCCGATGAATACCAAGCTATTAAAACAGCATCACGTACCGATATCTATAGCATGATGTTAACCGACCCGATTAATGTGTTAGCCGATATGTCAAAAGGTAAACTCGGTCGAGTTGAATCCATGAGCAAAGAAGCCAGTCTTATTGCCAATGGTGCCCAGGATTACGGTGCCGGTAGTCAGTTAGTGGATAACCCGCAATACGGCCAGTGGCGTAATAATTCCAGTGGCGGCTCATTTTGGGAGTGGTATGGTAAGTATGCATTATTTAGTTCGCTGTTTCGTTCCCCCATTTATTATGGCGCCTGGTCGCGTGGCCGGAATTACAGTTATTATGGCGAAGCAGGACGAAATTATTACAACTCACCGCGTCAACAAGCTCAAAGTCGCCAAACGCAGTCACGTACCCGAACCAAGTTTCAACGTGAAGGCAAACGCTTTCAAAGCCCGTATGCAAAATCGAAAGCCGGTTCACGTCGTGCAACTCAGCAAAGTAACTCATTTAAAACAGCAAGATCGTCATCACGGATGGCTAGCTCAAGGTCAAGTTCATTTCGAACTTCTCGTAGCTCCTATCGTGGAAAATAATTAAATAAGCGAATATTATTTAAGAGGAATAATCATGTTAAATACAATTTCATTATGGCA
>JBGMRJ010000088.1:0-11937 GCA_048061315.1 Gammaproteobacteria bacterium | reverse complement strand
TACCCCGTTACGCCCTTAGCAGGGGCGCGCCTTCAGCCGCTCGGCCAGCTCTCCTATCTTCTTATTTTACCTCTAAATTACTGATACTTGAAAAATCAAGCACTTGGCGATTTAGAGCCCCGCATTATAAACCATTCGCCCAAAATACAAAACCCAGTGAATCAATCCACCGGGCTTTATTTTCATACCATTTCGAGACTTAAATTATGACTGTAGCCAGAATTAACTAAGCTATTTATACAGTTGTCCAGATTTGGGGGGCAAATACGGTTATTTGTTTTGTTCTTTTTCGAGTTGAATTCGTTGATAGATTTCTTCTCGATGCACCGATATTTCTTTTGGTGCATTAACGCCTATTCGGACTTGATTGCCCTTAACGCCTAAAACGGTAACGGTAACGTCATCGCCTATAACCAATGTTTCTCCAACTCGTCTCGTCAATATCAGCATGACTCAGTGCTCCTCACTAACCTTAAATTATCGTACATTCCATGGTGTTCCATGTGTACCATTTATTTCGACCAATTTCCCAAAATCTTTAATAAAATTATTATTATAACAGGCAAATAATTCGTTTATTTTTCGACCTTTAAAAATTACTATTTACGCCTTTTCTTGTTCTAAACCAAAAGTACTGTGCAATGCCCGAACGCCTAACTCCAGATACTTTTCATCAACTACCACGGATACTTTAATTTCCGAAGTTGCAATCATTTTTATATTAATACCCTCGTTAGCAAATGTTTGAAACATTTGACCCGCGACACCAGCATGAGAACGCATCCCGACTCCAACCAATGAAATTTTAACAATGGTATTATCGCCCACAACTTCACGCGCCCCCAGTTTTTTAGACACTTTATTCAGTATATCCAGTGCCTTTTTGTATTCATTACGATGCACCGTAAATGTAAAATCGGTTGTACCATCGGCAGCAACATTCTGGATAATCATATCCACTTCGATGTTGGCATCCCCTATTGGACCTACAATATTATAGGCAACACCAGGGGTATCAGGTACACCGAGTACAGTCAATTTCGCTTCATCCCGATTAAATGCGATACCGGATATGACAGGCTGTTCCATTTCATCTTCCTCTAAACTAATCAGCGTTCCTGGCCCATCTTCAAATGAAGATAATACGCGCAGTGGCACGTTATACTTTCCGGCAAACTCAACAGCTC
This sequence comes from Gammaproteobacteria bacterium, assembly GCA_048061315.1. Lineage (GTDB taxonomy): Bacteria > Pseudomonadota > Gammaproteobacteria > UBA6429 > Thiohalophilaceae > CAYQUC01. The sequence goes on along the minus strand of JBGMRJ010000088.1, from coordinate 10,750 downwards.
TAATCTGTAGTACTTTGGAGCCTAAACTTGCCATTTCAAGCATTTCTTCAAAAGTAATTCGATTTAATCGTCTTGCTTTTGGTTCTACTCGTGGATCGGTTGTATAAACACCATCCACATCAGTATAAATTTGGCATTCATCTGCTTTTAAGGCCGCCGCCATTGCTACAGCAGTGGTATCTGAGCCACCGCGTCCAAGCGTTGTTATATTGCCGCTTTCATCCATTCCTTGAAAACCTGCTACAACAACAACCTTACCTTGTTTTAACTCTTTGGCGACATTCGCTTCATCAATGCCCAATATACGTGCTTTAGTGTGCACGCCATCTGTTAATATTTTTACCTGCGAGCCTGTGTAAGATCGTGCAGGACAGCCGATATTGTTTAAGGTCATACTCAATAAGGCAATAGTAACTTGCTCACCGGTTGAGACCAATACATCGAATTCTCGCGCATCCGGATTTTCTGTAATATCACTTGCCAATCCTATCAGGCGATTCGTCTCACCACTCATGGCTGACACAACCACGACTATATCATCATTATTATCACGTGCCGCTTTAATGCGTTGCGCGACTGCAGCAATCCGTTCAATTGATCCAACTGATGTGCCACCGTATTTTTGTACTATTAATGCCATTTATTCAAATTCTAGACATGATCTAAAGTACATAAATTAGACACTAAATTACACCAATTGTTAAGGGGAAAAAAGCAGTTTATGTCCATATATATCCATTAATCTTCATTTAATATCGATTTAATCCATTTTGGTACCGAAGCAAGTGCAGCATCAAGTTTAGCGGGTTGACTACCACCGGCTTGAGCCATATCTGCTCTGCCTCCACCTTTACCGCCGACTTGCTCAGCAACCATTTTAACCAAATCACCGGCTTTAATCACATTGGTTTTATCATCCGTTACCCCGGCAACCAAACTGATTTTTTCACCATCGACTGTAGCAAGAATTACGGCTGCAGTACCGAGTTTATTTTTGAGTTGATCCAATGTCGTACGTAATCCTTTTACATCCATATTATCAAGTTTACAGGCTAATACTTTTATACCCGCTATATCGATTGCTTGCCCGGCAATATCACTACCGGCAGAACTTGCTAATTTATTTTTTAATCGTTCAATCTCTTTTTCGAGTGCACGATTATTTTCAAGAATTTGTGATACTTTTTTCTCAACATCACTCCGATTTGTTTTTAACAAACCAGCAATATGAGATAACGTTGTTTCACCTTGATTAATATAGCTTAAGGCTTTTTGCCCAGCAACGGCTTCAATACGCCTTACACCGGCTGCAATTCCAGATTCTGATAATATTTTAAAGATACCAAGATCACCAGTATGTGTGACATGGGTGCCACCACAAAGTTCAACTGAAAAATCTCCCATGCTTAAAACCCGAACTTTATCGCCATACTTCTCACCAAACAATGCCATAGCACCACTGGCGACGGCTTCATCCTGAGCCATAATTTTCGTTTCGACAACATGGTTAGCACGAATATGATCGTTAACCAATGTTTCGATTTGTTGCAACTGTTCAACAGTAATAGCTTCAAAATGTGAAAAATCAAAACGTAAACGTTTTAGATTGACTTCTGATCCTTTCTGGCTAACATGTTCACCGAGTATATTGCGCAAGGCGGCATGTAATAAATGCGTTGCAGAATGATTGTAGGCAGTGTCTTGCCGTGCAACTGGATTCACATTTAATGTTACACAATCACCAATATTCACTTGCCCTTTCGTCACTTTCACAATGTGTGTAAAAACATTACCGTTTTTCTGAGTGTCCAATACTTTAATGATTGTATTCGCATTAACTATTTCACCGATGTCACCGGCTTGCCCACCTGATTCAGCATAAAAGGAAGTGTGATCAACAATCAATAAACCTTGTTGTCCGGTCGATAATTTTTTTACGTTATTACCATCCTGATATAATTGTGACACAGTTGCTTCATCACTGAGTCGGTCATAACCAACAAATTCGGTTTGGCCTTCCAGTTTTAAATCACTGCCATAATCCATGGCAAATTTATTCGAACCCTTGGAGCGACTTTGTTGTTGCTTCATTAATTCATCAAAGCCTACCATATCAGTGTTTAAACCACGTTCACGAGCAATATCGGCCGTTAAATCACTGGGAAACCCGTAAGTATCATAGAGTTTAAATATGGTATCACCGGAAATGGTTTTATCTTTTAATTCTGAAATAGCCGTTTCCAAAATCACCATACCCTGATCCAGGGTTTTAGCAAAATCCTGCTCTTCTTTTTTAAGAACTTTTTCAACAATGGCTTGTGATTTTTTAAGTTCAGGAAAGGCATCCGCCATTTCTTTGACTAATGCAGGCACAATTTTATAAAAGAACGCATCACGCATTCCAAGTTTGTGTCCATGACGAATAGCGCGTCTTATAATTCGACGCAACACATAACCCCGGCCTTCATTAGATGGAATAATGCCATCAACAATTAAAAAGCTGCAAGCACGAATGTGATCGGCAATCACTCTAAGTGAATTATTTGCCAGGTCATCTACTTTTGTTATCGTTGCAATAGCTTTAATCAGATGTTGAAATAAATCAATTTCATAATTATTGTGCACCTGTTGCATAACGGCGGCCAAACGCTCTAAACCCATACCAGTATCAACACACGGTTTTTTTAACGGGCTTAAGTTACCGTCTTTATCACGATCATATTGCATGAATACCAGATTCCAGATTTCAATATAGCGATCGCCATCTTCGTCTGGACTACCCGGTGGACCACCGGCAACATCAGGGCCGTGATCATAAAAAATTTCAGTACACGGACCACAAGGACCGGTATCCCCCATTGACCAAAAATTATCTTTTGCACCAATTCGAGTAACATGCTCAGGATCAACTTTTATTTTTTTTAACCAGATTTGTTCTGCTTCAGAATCTTCATCAAACACCGTGACCCATAATTTTTCAACCGGGATTTTTAATACCTCGGTTAAAAACTCCCAGGCATATTGAATGGCGTCTTCTTTAAAATAATCACCAAAGCTGAAATTACCCAACATTTCAAAAAAAGTATGATGCCGAGCAGTGTAACCAACGTTTTCAAGATCGTTATGTTTACCACCGGCGCGAACACAACGTTGAGTAGAAACAGCACGGACATAGGGACGTGGATCAGTACCAATAAATGTATCTTTAAATTGCACCATACCGGCATTGGTAAACAACAAGGTTGGATCATTCCCCGGCACCAACGGACTTGACGCTACAAGAGTGTGATCTTTAGCTTCAAAAAAGGATAAAAATGCCTGGCGTAATTCAGCGCTGCTTGTCATAACTACTCGTGTAATTTAATCTCAGAATGTCTGGAACAATTAAAGTTTGTGCTGCTCAAGGAGCATCTTACAATCCTTTTTATTATTCTATATGTATTTGATTTACATTCCATTTTACTAAATAAGCTGTTAAATACAATGGTATTTAACTTATTTAGTCTCAAGGGATGGATATTACACGAATTTTATTGAAATGGGTGAATTCTCAAAACAGGATGCGAATCTTGGCAGATTTTTGCAAACATCTTAAAAAATACTCTAGTTAAACAAATTTGGCATGTGCTCAGCACTGAATCCGCGGTTTTGTAAATATCGTGCCTGACGCATTTTCTCTTCATAATTGTCAGGTATAACACTGCCAAATTTCTTTTGCCGGGATTGTTCCGCGAGCTGCAACCAATCTACCCTACGCGCTCTTAAACCCTGAAAGATAATAGTATCGCTGACGTCTTTTTGCAGCAATTCAGCCATGATCTTATTTGGACCTGAGCCACGATTAACGCGAGATGTAATAAACATCTCGGTAAATCGTTCATCACTCAGCTTGCCACGGGCAACTAAATCATCCAAAGCGGTTGTTACACTGTCTGACTCATGTCCTTTTTGAACCAGTTTTTGATGTAGCTCGTAATAACTGTGTTCCCGGTTTACCAGCAAACGCACCGCATGGTGCCTTGCTTCGTTCACCGGATCGACTTGTTCGGAGTCAAACAATGTTGTTTGCTGAAAATAGTGTGCATCCCTGGCCATGATCATTTATGCCTTTGCTTTGCTTTTCTTGGGCTCGATATCGATAACAACTTCGCCATCTTCTTTAATCTCAGCTGCGGCTACATCAACATCGTCCGGTTTGGCATTAATTTTGGTAACCGCAGCATCTTCTGCTGATTTTAATAATTTAGCGCGAACCTGTTCTTCTATATCCACTTCAATATCGGGATTATCTTTCAGAAATTGACGGGCATTATCTTTACCCTGGCCAATACGTTCACCATTATAGCTATACCAGGAGCCAGCCTTATCCACGATGCCTTCACTGACACCCATGTCGATAACTTCGCCCTGATGCGAAATACCTTCACCATAAATAATATCGAATATCACTTGTTTAAATGGTGGCGCAACTTTATTTTTAACAACTTTAACCCGGGTTTCGTTACCGAGTATCTCATCGCCTTTTTTAATTGCACCGATGCGTCGAATGTCGAGCCGCACGGAAGCATAGAATTTTAGGGCATTGCCACCCGTGGTTGTTTCGGGGTTACCAAACATCACGCCAATTTTCATCCGGATCTGGTTGATGAAAATTACCATGGTATTAGAGCGTTTGATGTTACCGGTTAATTTTCGAAGTGCCTGTGACATTAATCGGGCTTGTAATCCCATATGATGGTCGCCCATCTCACCTTCAATTTCAGCTTTGGGCGTTAATGCCGCCACGGAATCAATTACCACAATATCCACCGCACCGGAACGCACCAGCATGTCGGTGATTTCGAGTGCCTGCTCACCGGTATCGGGTTGAGATACCAGCAGCTCGTCAATATTAACACCCAACTTTTCAGCATAAATCGGGTCAAGGGCATGCTCAGCATCAACAAATGCAGCGGTACCACCGGCTTTTTGGCATTCAGCAATGACATGTAATGTTAGTGTCGTTTTACCGGATGATTCAGGACCATAAATTTCAGTTACCCGGCCTTTTGGTAAACCGCCTATTCCAAGTGCAACATCCAGCCCTAACGAGCCAGTTGAGATTGTTTCAATATCACGTGCTGCACTGGAATCACCCATGCGCATCACCGAGCCTTTTCCGAATTGCTTTTCAATTTGTGATAATGCGCTTGCGAGTGCTTTGCTTTTTTGATCTTCGGCCATGATTGTATTCCTTCCTGTTAGTGTTCGTTATTTATAGTTAAATTTTAAATACTGCTGATGTTGGTAACTTTAGACTATACATTTACTAATGTCAATACTTTTTACCACCTAACTAGTTTTTACTCTATAATACTTTATATCAGGTAGTTGTAATTACTTGTATACTCTAAATATATACAAAAGCAGGATTCAGTATGGCAACACCCACCAAGATGGCCAGTGAAGTGAAATGGGCTACACGACAGCGATATCAGTATATCGAGGTAATGGCTTTCTATACCGGTGTGGTTACCCGCAAGGATGTTGCCCGTACCTTTGGTATCTCAGATGCAGCAGCAACCAAGGATTTAAAAGCCTATAGCCTGGTTGCCCCTGATAATCTCATTTATAAACAAAATGTCTTCGGCTTTGTGCCAAGCCGTTCTTTTGTTGAAATGTTCGCCGATTTATCACCTCAAAATGTATTGTCGATGTTTGCGGCTAATTTGGCGGTTCGCGGAAACCCGGGCTCTAAAACAAAGACAGATGCCGATTCAGATCCAAACCAAAACTGGATTTATGGTATCTCAGTTGATCAATTACCCTTGCCAACACGCTTGCCCGATAAGACTATTTGCGCACAGCTGGTTCGCGCTATTAAAAATAAAATGAAACTGCAAATTCGTTATTTATCATTATCGGATAAGGAATCGGATTCGAAACAATCCAATACCCGAATAATTGAACCTCATTCCTTAATTGATAATGGGCTACGTTGGCATGTGCGCGCTTATAACGAAGAAAGTTATGATTTCAGGGATTTTGTTTTATCGCGAATTATCGATGCGCAATTATTAGATACGGCAGCTGAATCCAGCGCCAAATATGATGATGACTGGATGGAATACGTTACCCTAAAATTACAACCACACCCTAAACTCAGTGAACATAAACAGGAAAGTTTATTGTATGACTTTAGTGCTGAACACGATGTCATTGAAATATCAGCTCGTAAAGCGTTGGTTGCGTATGTATTGCACCGTTTATCAGTTGATACATCGATTGACCAGTCACTAAATCCTAATGCGTTTCAATTAGTGTTGATCAACCGGGACGACATTGAATGGTTTGCCGGATGGTCCTTTATGTAAGCAGATTCCATCGTTGTAAAATTGAATAGTTGCTGCCCCGCTCGGTACGTTCCGACACAACTAAAACAAACTCTTTCGCCTGCCATAGAATTGGGTTAATAATTAATTCCTGCTGCGGTTGCTGTGATTTTCGAAGTACTGTAATGTGCGGCTTAAAATCCCGGGCTTCACTCTTTAAACCACAGTCTTCCTGAATTTGCTTACATTTCTGCGCGAGCGAATTCAAGTTATTCACCGGAGCATCTTTTGCAACACCATAACTTACCACCATTGTTTTTTTAAAATACATGACGGTGGTAAATTCAACTTCAAATGAAAAACATTGAATCGTATTGGCATTTTCAATCAGGCAGTTGACTGTTGAATGATCACAGTCACCTAAAAAAGCCAATGTAATATGCCAGTTGGATTGAGCTACAAAATTACCGTTAACGGATTGTTCAATTATTTGATTATTGCTTTGAATTGCGTGTGATATTTCCGCTGAAGGCCATAGTGCAAAGAATAATCGTTTGACTAACTTCATTACGATTCGGTTAGTTTGACTAATCCATTTAAGGCTTGAATAACCGCCTGTGCTCTAACCGCATTTCTATCGCCTTTAAAAACGTGCTTTTCAGTAACAACCATTATTTCAGTGTTGCTGTCGTTAGCGAAAGCAAACCAGACTAAACCAACTGGCTTTTCAATCGTACCGCCTCCCGGACCGGCGATGCCACTGATTGCTACCGATAATGTGGCATTGGTGTTCGCCAATATACCTTTGGCCATTTCAATTACTACGGCTTCACTTACCGCGCCGTGAGTTTCAAGGGTACTTTTAGCAACAGAAATCATGCTAATTTTTGATTCATTACTATAAGTGACAAAACCACTGTCAAACCATTCTGAACTGCCTGCTATATCAGTCAATGACTTAGCAAGCCATCCCCCGGTACAGGATTCAGCTGTTGCCAATACTTTTCCGGATTTTAGGCTGGATATTGCCAACTCCGTAGCGATTTTAGAAATTTCTGTATAAAAATCAACCATATTTGTTTGTTCATTTTATGATTATGTTACAATGGTACATGGGAAAAATAATACTAATCATACTATTTCCAGATTTTAGGTCTAGTATTAAGTAGTTAATAATAGTGCACCATCTCTCCCGGGTTCACATTTCATTATATTTAACAGTAGATATATTTTTATACGATGCAAATTCAAGGCACCTCGACAGCTTCTGCGTTAGTCCAATATCGCTCTACCGGATCGAAAGCAGATGAAACGGCAAACGGAATTAATCCGGCAAATGCCAGTGCGCGTGATAAGCAGTCAGATGATCGAAAACAATCAACTCAACAACAAGCGGTTGTTGAAGCAAACAAAGTTCAAACCATACCCAATCTTCACATTCAACGTGTCACAGCAACTAAACCGGTTTCAAATGATGCGCTTGCCAGTAGCACGCACAGCGCAAAACAAGCTGTTCAAGCATTCCAACAGATAGATTTATTGAGTGAACCGGAGTTAATGCACCGGGTTGATGCACTTGCCTAGCAAGGTTTAAAAAAACCTTTAATACTATTTTTTAGTTATCGAACACTTCTCGAATGACTGCACCAATTTCAAAACCATCGCCTCGGCGTTGTTTCTCAACACGGACTACTTTAACTTTTGCATGAAAAGGTGGCGTTGAACCGGCTTGAGGTTTTATTTTCACTTCTAACATCGAGTCTGTTACTAATTCACGTTCAGCAATAAATAACAAACCACGCCCGCTTAAATTTTTAGCTAAACCCACTTCTTCCTGACCCTTATTAGGCTCAACAAACGTTAATTCACAATCAACTGTAACTCGAATAAAATCACGTTTTTCATCGTACTCACGAACCATTTTACTCTCCTGGTTTCTTGTAATTTTGAAGTTAAACCAAATAGTATAATAATTATTTTTTAAGGTTTAACAATAGCTTAATTGTAGACTAGATGACCGTAATTTTGGTAAATTTTTAATCAAAATTACCTTGTCTGGATATAATCTATTCAATATTAGTTTAGGTATCCGAAAATACTACGAGTAATCGAATTATTGTAAGCGTTTTTTCGAGAGTATTTTCCAGGTGTCTTCTTCAATTTCACATACCTCAAGTTTTAATTCAGCAATTTTTTTCTGCGAACGATTTATCACCCTGAGTGTACGGCAAAGACGCCCGTCTTTTTGATATGTTTTTAACGGATTTAAAAGGCCAGAATTACCTGATTTTTCATTATTCCAGGCCTTTTTTTCACCATCCTTTAGTTCCTCTAAGGCTTGATATGCTGTATCCCGCAATAAGCGCATATCGTCATCGGTAAAACTGGATATGGGTAAGTCCCTTAAGTAGTAAAAAACACCCGCGTTTGCACCGGTATAAAAACAAAATCCAAAAATAATAATTGCAAATCGATACATAACTTTCCTAATAATATTAGTGTCATAATAAAACCAAGGGTGTAAGTGATACAATACCATTATGAATGCACTATGTGCTAATTAGTCCTAATTAATTTTACCAGTGATATTGCAAATACAGCGTGGTGTAATTACTGCCACCTTTAATACGACCAAACACTGAAGACGATTCAAAAATACCCGAACGATGGTGTATGCTATATCCAAACCAGGCATTTTTAAGCATTTTTGAATTAAATAAATCACCCAGTTCAAGATCGACAGAAAAATCCATGTAATTAAGCAAATTACTGGGGCGAAAACCTTTCTCGTCTAATTCCGTTCCTTCAACGTAAGTAATATCACGTGTATACGATAAACCTTCAGCCAAACCCAGACGCCAACGCGTTGGCCAGTTAATTGTATAGTAACCTTTTATTGCCACGACATACTCCGGAAATCCACCTTGCACTATCGAACTATGATGCCAAACATAACCCGGGGTAAAATAAATAGGCATATTAATTCCGAAAAAAGTATCCGATACCGGGATACCATAAAAAACTGACGTTAATTTATTATTATAGGGATCAGGTTCTCGATTACCTTTCACTAAGTCGCCAAGATTCGAAGGCGTTGCGGTGCCATGTGCTACACGCACATATTCTTTCGATTTTAAGTGCGGATGTTTTGGTTTTGGCTTGCGTTTATCTTCGAAAAAACCAAAACCGATATATAATTCGGTTTGATTAGGCGTATTAACCGTTGAAGTTCGATAAGTGTCAGGACCAAATTGAGTAACTGAACCGCGAGCTAACAAGTATAAATTTTTATGAACGTGATACCGAACTGTCGCGCCTAGCGTTAAATCAAAATCATTACCGGGTTTTTCAAGATCCAGACCATAATAATGGTTATTAAACTCACTGCTTTTCCATCGTAAATCGAGAGACGGTAATATATCCCAATTACCACTGTCAATCGTGTAATTCGAACGAAGATTGGCATAAGAGCGTCCATAAGTATCATCCATAAAATCAACATCAACATTTAGTCGAGGCGAAACATTATAAACGTAGCGAATTCCTACATCAGTGCCATTACCTCGTAATTGGTTTTGATACTGCGCCGGAATATCAAAATACCGATAACGCCCTAATACCCCAAAACTCCATTGTTTGTTATCAATAAAATTATAACCTGCTTCTAAACCCCGCCAGTAAAAGCCTCCCTTTTCATAAAACAGTAATGGTATTAAATCGCCAACCGAATCATCACCACTGGGATAAGGAATTTCGGCGGATCGATAAGTTAAAGCAAGCCCCCAAAAATCCGGTCTTTCGATTCCCTGGTCAGATTCTTTTGGTTTTATATTTTCGGAATTTTCATTTAGTGAACGAGTAAGTGCTGATGTGTGCTGTTGTTTTTCATCAAGTGAGATTTTCGAACTTTCATCAGCATAAACATTTAGCGACCAGGCACAAGCGGCAAATAGGACTAATTTTTTAATTGTGGATAGTGGCATAAATAGAGACTAAAACTGACCTTGACGTTAAGTCGCAATTATACCATAAATGAAATTACCAATATAAAAAGTATTGGCTTTATTGCTTATATAAATAGATTATTCAACTTAATAGCCCTATTAACTTACTCTTTTCCAGAGATATAAACACAGTAAAATAACGGTTTACCCGTTCTGGCTAGATACCAGAACAGGTTCTACCGATTCATGACATATTGACTCTGTCATAAACTGCATCAAGATTAAACTCAGGATCCCCCATTATAATACGAGACCAATTCTCTTCAGCATCACGCAAAGTTGTATACTCCCAGCTGTCTTCATTAAGCATGAGCTCTCGAAGCAATGCATTATTGAGTTGATGGCCACTACTCTGGCCAATAAATTTTCCGATAATATGGGCACCAGCAAGTGAAAGGTCACCAATACAATCCAGAATTTTATGTCTTACAAATT
>JBGMRJ010000087.1:6389-12099 GCA_048061315.1 Gammaproteobacteria bacterium | reverse complement strand
CATTAGAGTTACCAATCACCTGGTTTTCTAGTGCGCGCATGTAAAACAGACTTAATTCGGATTTCGTGAAAAGTTTCCAGGTCACACCAAAGGTTGCGTGTTTGGTGGTAACTGCGGGGGCGATTAAATTAAAACTGGTATCATCTGCACCAATAATCTGGTTTCCTTTACTGTAGCCCAGGCGTAATGTCGTGGTCGAACTGGTTCTATAATTAAATCCCAATTTATAGACAGTAGAGTCTTCCCAACCAAATCCGGGACCATTATCGTTACCGAGTTTACCGCCTTGTGCTGAATTATTGGGGTTCGATATCGCTTTTGAATCGCTGTAATTAATTTTCTGCATGTCCAGTAACAGATCCATTTTAGGACTTAATTCATATTTAATGCCAACCACCCAGTTAGACGGAATATCGAAATTACCTTGCTCGGCAAATAGCTCGCTGTATTTAGTGAATTTCGACATTTCCGATTTTGTTTGATACGCAAGGCCAAACGATAAGTGATCGCTAACTTCGGTCAACCAACCGAGTTTAAAACTGTAACCGGTGGAATCATCCTTGCCAACATCCGATAAATTATCCGCAGTTCCAGAGGGTGTCAGTGGTGCAAATCCAGCAATACCGGTTGCTTCAAAAGTTTGATAAATGAAATTTGCAGATAAGCCAATGGTATGGCGTGGTGAGATTTTATAAGCCGCCGTGGGAGCGATAAAAACCTGTTCGAGATTAACCCCGGTTTTGGGACCATTGGGATTTCCGGAATAGACTGCGATGGATGGATATTCAGTATTCATACCACCATTACCGTACATCATAATTCCCCACGACCATTGCTCATTAATTTTACTACTGTAACCAAACTCCGGGATGATAAAACTGGCCTTGCCATCACCACTGTAAGTGGCATTATCGTGGCGCGTTGTAGCGGTGCGGAGCGGTTTAAAATATTCAACACCCATATCCAATCGGCTACCAGCCGCCTGTAATAAAGCCGGGTTGGTTGCAGCAGACAAGGAGCTCAATGAGATAGCAGCGCCAGCACCGGCCAGACTCTTGTGTTTGTTACCATAACCGTGGGCAAAAAAGCCGTTAGTAGCGAACACATTAGAAGACAATACTGTAGAGCCGAGTAAAATTAATCCGGAAACAGCTAATGTTGATTTAGTGACATTGTTATTTACCATTGTAATTCCTTTTGTTTGTTTAAAGTCTGTTTCGAGAAACGTATTGGTATTACCAGCCAGATTATAATGACAACAAAATCATTTAATCTGACTAGTAAATCACAATATTATAATATAATGATAAATTTGTGGGAAAAACTTTCATATTAGAACGGTAATTAACAAATGCCCCATTAACTCGAGTCTAAGCCCACTTAATGACTGGAGCCAAACACGATTAATTGGGGGATTATCAAATATTCCCCTGCTCATAGCGAACTGCTACAATGGCCACTATAGTGTTGATTCCCGGTAAGTTTGGGACGATTTGGAGACAATAATGCCGTCAAGACAGGCTGAAATTAAGCGTAATACCCTTGAAACCCAAATTCAGGTAAAACTGGATCTGGATGGCTCCGGCGTGGGTAAATTTGATACCGGGGTGCCATTTCTGGATCATATGATGGATCAAATTGCCCGTCATGGTTTGATTGATTTGGATATTACTGCCAAAGGTGATCTCGAAATAGATGCGCACCACACTGTTGAAGACATTGGAATTACCCTCGGGATGGCTGTGAAAAAAGCCCTTGGAGATAAAAAAGGCATCAGGCGTTATGGCCATGCTTATGTGCCGCTGGATGAAGCATTGTCACGGGTGGTGATTGATTTTTCGGGTCGGCCAGATTTGGAATTTCATGCTGAATTTGCACGTGCCCGTATTGGCGAGTTTGATGTAGATTTGATTAAGGAATTTTTTCAGGGCTTTGTGAATCACGCGCTAGTGACACTGCACATTGATAGTATTCGCGGCAACAATGCCCATCATGTGGCTGAAACAGTTTTTAAAGCTTTTGGTCGTGCGGTACGCATGGCCATAGAAGCTGATCCCCGTATGGCAGGGCAAACACCTTCTACAAAAGGAACCCTTTAGATTCAATAACCGGTCTAAATTGTAGTTAATTATGAATACTGTCACCGTTATCGATTATGGCATGGGTAATCTTCACTCAGTTGCCAAAGCACTGGAACACGTTGCTACCACAGAAAAAATCGTGGTTAGCGGCGATCCTGATATCATCCTGAAATCCGATCGTGTCGTGCTGCCCGGTGTAGGTGCGATGCGCGATTGCATGGGTGAAATGGTGCGACTTGGGTTGGTTGAGGTGATTCACGAAGTGGCCAAAAGCAAACCGTTATTGGGTGTCTGTGTCGGCATGCAAGCCATGATGCAGGCCAGTGAAGAAAATAATGGTGTTACCTGCCTGGGCTTATTCGACGGCAAGGTTTTGGAATTTGAAAAACACATTCCGGAACTGGCTAATAACAAATCATTAAAAATTCCCCACATGGGCTGGAATCAGGTGAATCACTGCATGGATCATCCTATGTGGCAGGACATTGCTCAAAACAGCCGGTTTTATTTTGTGCACAGTTACTATGTTGAGCCGGCTAATTCCGATGTGGTTGCCGGGACCACAGAATATCCAGTGACATTCACAGCCGCTATCGCGAAAGACAATATTTTCGCAGTGCAATTTCACCCCGAAAAAAGCCAGCATAGCGGTTTGCAGCTGTATAAAAACTTTTTAAACTGGTCATGTTAGTGTGTGCTTACTTTAATTAGACTGCTGCTATTATTTACTAATGTAAAATGGTGTAATAGCCTCACTATGAAAGCAAAAAATTCAATAAAATCAGATAAATCTCAATCCTGGATGTCACTATGTTATTAATTCCCGCAATTGATCTTAAAGACGGTAAATGCGTTCGTCTGCGTCAGGGTAAAATGGACGATGAAACTATTTTCTCCGATAACCCGGTCGAAGTCGCTGGCCGCTGGGTCGATGCCGGCGCGCGTCGGTTACACATTGTGGATTTAAACGGGGCGTTTGCGGGTGAACCGGTTAATGCCGAGGTTGTTCACGATATTGCAGCAGCTTATCCTGATTTACCGATTCAGATTGGTGGTGGCATTCGCAATGCCGATACCATTGAAACCTATCTTGAAGCCGGAGTGCAGTATGTCATTATCGGCACCAAGGCAGTGAACGAACCGCATTTTGTGAAAGATCTGTGTCTGGAATTTCCCGGGCATATCATTGTGGGTCTGGATGCCAAAGATGGCAAAGTGGCAAGTGATGGCTGGTCAAAATTGTCCAAGCATGACGTTATCGACATGGCAAAAATATTTGAACAAAATGGCGTGGAAGCCATTATTTACACCGACATTAGCCGTGACGGCATGATGACTGGAGTGAACGTTGAATCAACACAGAAATTAGCACAGGCGATTACCATACCCGTAATCGCTTCAGGTGGTATCACTAATCTCGATGATATCAAGGCACTGTGCGCAGTATCGGACGATGGCATCATGGGTGCCATTACCGGTCGGGCAATTTACGAAGGCACACTGGATTTTGCCGAAGGCCAGAAACTGTCGGACAGTTTAATGGCCGCTGGTAACTAGCTTTATGTTAGCCAAACGCATTATTCCCTGTCTCGATGTTGATAATGGTCGCGTGGTAAAAGGCGTGCAGTTTGTGGATATTCGTGATGCCGGCGATCCGGTTGAAGTGGCACGCAAATACGATCAACAAGGTGCCGATGAAATTACCTTTTTAGATATTACTGCCAGCTCGGATAATCGCGATACCATGGTACACCTGGTCGAAGAAGTTGCCGGGCAGGTTTTTATTCCCTTAACTGTTGGTGGTGGCATTCGTAAGGTTGAAGATGTGCGCACCATGTTAAATGCCGGTGCTGATAAGGTGGCGATTAATACGGCTGCGGTTTTTAATCCGGAGTTTGTAAAGCAAGCTGCCGAAAAATTCGGCTCGCAATGTATCGTGGTGGCAATTGATGCCAAACAGGTTAGCACCGATCCCGAGCCAAAACGCTGGGAAATTTTCACCCACGGTGGCCGCAAAGAAACCGGTATTGATGCGATAGAATGGGCGATTAAAATGGTGTCCTTCGGGGCAGGCGAAATTTTATTAACCAGTATGGATCGCGATGGCACCAAGATAGGCTTTGATCTGGAACTAACCCGAGCCATTAGTGATGCCGTTCGGGTGCCCGTGATTGCATCGGGTGGTGTCGGCAATTTGCAGCATTTAAGTGACGGCGTGAAACAAGGTCATGCCGATGCCGTATTAGCAGCCAGTATTTTTCATTTTGGCGAATACACCATTGAAGAAGCCAAACGGCAAATGGCCAGAGATGGCATTGAAATGCGCTTATGAGCCAGGACGAATCAACCTGGCTGGATGAAATCAAGTGGACCGATGAGGGCTTAGTGGCAACCATTGCTCAGGAATCCGGCTCTGGAAAAGTCCTGATGATGGCCTGGATGAACCGTGAATCCCTGAAATTAACGGTGGAAACCGGCCATGCAGTTTATTATTCGCGTTCACGTCAGAAATTGTGGCACAAAGGTGAAGAATCCGGTCATCAGCAAGTCGTGAAAAACATTCGACTCGATTGTGACAATGACGTAATTTTACTCGAGGTTGAACAACAAGGTGGAATTGCCTGCCACACCGGGCGGCATAATTGTTTCTTTAAACAACTTAAAGAAAATCAATGGCTTGCGGTGGATTCAGTGATTAAAGATCCAAAGGATATTTATAAATAAACATGAACGATGTATTACAACAATTGTCGAAAATATTAGAACAGCGTAAAACTGCAGATTCTCAAGAATCCTACGTGGCAGGGTTGTATACTAAGGGTCTGGATGCGATTTTAAAGAAAATCGGTGAAGAAGCCACTGAAACAGTCATGGCTGCGAAAGACGGTGATTCCGAAAAAATCGTCTACGAGGTAGCAGATCTGTGGTTTCATACTTTGGTATTATTGGCACAGCAGGGTTTGCACCCGGATCAGGTTCTTGATGAATTAGCCCGTCGATTTGGTATCTCGGGTTTAGAAGAGAAAGCAAACCGGGAGCAGTGAAAAAAGAGGGACATGCATGTGGATCAAGATTGTCTTTTTTGTAAAATAATCGCCGGTTCGATTCCAGCGGACAAGATTTATGAAGATGAACATATTTTCGTATTTTGCGATATTAATCCAAAAGCTGAGGTACACTTATTGGTAGTACCCAAGGTGCATTTTGAAAGTTTGAATGAAATGCAGCAACAGCATGATGCTGTTATGGCACACAGTTTAAGAATGTTGCCGATATTGGCAAAGCAACAAGGATTGGATACTGGTTTTCGAACCATTATCAATACTGGTAAAGGCGGTGGACAGGAAGTTTTCCATTTGCATATTCACTTGTTAGGTGGCGCGTCTTTACCCGGGTTTTAGTTATAGTATTTAAATTTTAGAAATTAACACGTAGGAGTTTATTATGGGTTTTGGTGGTATCGGACCTGGTTCGCTAATTATTATTTTATTGATTGTGATTCTGCTTTTTGGCACGAAGAAATTTCGTAACATTGGTTCGGATTTAGGTGGCGCATTTCGTAATTTTAAAAAAGCAGTTAAAGATGATGATTCTAAAAAAGATGAATCTGATTCTACTGATTCTACTGA
>JBGMRJ010000087.1:4794-6289 GCA_048061315.1 Gammaproteobacteria bacterium | reverse complement strand
CTGATTCTACTGATTCTACTGAATCAATAGAACAAAAAGAATCAAATGTTATTGAAGGTGAAGTGACTAAAGTTGAGGAAAAGGATAAACAATAAACTTGTTAAATAATTCTGAAATATTAAATAGAATTATTACAATGAGATTATTGAATCTGGATTACTTCGATGGATTTTAGTTTTGCTGAATTTGCCATTATTGGTGTTGTAGCGTTGTTGGTCATAGGTCCGGATAAATTACCGGGGCTGGCAAGAACGGCGGGTCTGTGGGTTGGTAAAGTACGTGGCTTTATTAATTCGGTAAAGACTGAAATTGATGCCGAATTAAAAATGGATGAAATTAAGAATGCAGTTAAAGGCGGTAATAACAGTCTGCACGAAATTTCAGAAATTATAAATGAAACTCGAAATGAATTTAAAAATTCAATAAATCCTAATGGTTCAATTAAAGAAGCAATAGATGCACCAGCACCCGATGATGACGTTGAAAATAAACCGGATTATCAGGTAAAAGCAATCCCCGATGATTTTGATGACGAAGATGATAGCGCTCACAATGATGTAGAAGATGATTTTATTGATGATTACAATAGTGATTACACAATAGACGAGATTGAACAAGCGCCAAAACCTGAACCTGTAAAAAAAGCAACGGCGAAATCTACAGCGAAAAAGAAGAGTAAAGCCAAATCATCATCTAAAAAAACGTCTAAGAAAAAAGCAAAAAAAATCAAACAACAAACTGAAAGCTAAGCCATTTAATTTCAATAAAAATCCGTGACTACTACAAATACTAAAGAATCCGAAATACCCTTTGTTGCACATTTAATAGAATTGCGGGATCGCTTGTTGCGTGTTGTTTTAGTTGTATTGGTGATTTTTGTTGTTTTATTTTATTTTGCTAATGATGTTTACAGTTATTTAGCCGAGCCACTATTAGTCCGGTTAGCTCCCGGTAGCACCATGATCGCTACCGATGTAATTTCACCTTTTTTAACACCAATGAAGTTGGCATTAGTCTTGTCAATTTTTCTTGTTATGCCTTACATTCTGTATCACATTTGGAGCTTTATAGCCCCCGGACTTTATAAACATGAAAAAGAATTAGCTCGCCCATTATTGGTCTCAAGTATTATCTTATTTTATTCCGGGATGGCTTTTGCGTATTACGTCGTTTTCCCCTTAGTGTTTGGTTTCATTGCCGCGATTAGTATCGATGGAGTCAACAATATGCCGGATATAAAAAGTTATCTGGATTTTGTTTTAGTATTATTCTTTGCTTTTGGTGCGGCCTTTGAAGTGCCAATTGCAACAGTCATTTTAGTGGCCACCGGGCTAACAACGCCCGATAAACTCGTTGAAAAACGTGCTTACATTATTGTTGCTGCCTTTGTGCTGGGCATGTTTTTAACGCCTCCTGATGTCATTTCTCAAATCATGCTGGCAATACCCATGTGGATGTTATTTGAGCTTGGCGTTGTGGCGTCACGAATGGTGGT
>JBGMRJ010000087.1:0-4694 GCA_048061315.1 Gammaproteobacteria bacterium | reverse complement strand
GAAGATGACGATGAATTTCAGGAGTTATCCGATGATGAAATGGATGAGGAATTAGATAAAGCCATTGACGAAGAAGACAATATTACCGGTAATAATTCCAGTAAACCTGACCCCGAAAAATAAAATATAAGCTGGAAAATAAAAAAAGGAAATTTTCGCTACTACGCATCAACATAGCGAAAATTTCCTAAAACTAGCGTTGCAATAAAGGGAAATCTACAACTCTAGCTATCGAACTCATTGAGATAAGTATTTAGTAATAGGGTTCGGTTAAATATGAAAGCACAATAAATACAATAATAAAATAAGGTGAAAATAAACTTTTAAATATTGAATCCAGAATTTTCATCAGCTTCTTGCCACTATTTCTACGAGAAAATAGATTATCGCATTGTTGTATTTCACAACTATTTCTAGTCACTAAATAGTTTAAATTTGTAGTGTTTGTGCTTCGTAACAGACTAATTTGGTGGATTAGGAATATCTAATTTAACGATTGAACCGCCGCCTACGCGAGAGGTGAATAGTATAGTCCAACCATTGGTTTGAGCTATGAGTTGAGAAATGGCTAAACCAAGTCCAAATCCCTTTACATTGGGCAGGCCACCATTTTTTACACGAACAAATGCTTGTAAAATTTGTGAGGTTTTTTCTTTTGGCACACCGATCCCGCGATCGAGTACTAATATACTGAAATACAATTTCTTGATTTCAACCCTAACCTCAATTTTATTTTCACCACTGTATTTTAATGCATTATCGATCAGGTTTAACATCACTCGTCTTAAGGCATCATAAGGTAGGAGGATTGGATAGGGAGCTTGAGATTGATAGGTAATTCTGTCTGTGCCAAAATTATCCACTATATCTTGCAGTGATTGATACAAATCGAGTTGAGTACTGTCTTGTACGGTTACGCCTTGTCCCAACGATAAAAATTGCCCGATAATAGTATTCATCTCTTGTATGACCTGATTGCAATCTTTCAGGTTGGCATCACCTAATCGGTCACGCGCCATTTCAAGTAACAATGTTAAACGGGTCATTGGCGTACGTAATTCGTGTGAGACACCTATTAGTAAGGTGTTTCTGTTTTCGATTAAGGTTTGTACTTCGGTCGACATTTTTTCGAATTGGTGATACAAATCCTGTATTTCACGACTATTATTAGCGTGCTGTATCTCAGGTTTTATACCACGCCCCAGAGATTTTGCGGCATTTAACAAGTTCATTAATGGCAGAGTAAAATAATGTACGAATATAAATGCCGTGAGTAAACTGAAAATTAAATTTAGCGCAAGTAGCGCGAAAAATATCGCATAAGGGTTAGTACCAATTCGATCGTGTTTAAATCCAATTCGTATATACTGGTTTTTAATTTTAAAGTCCATCCAGTAAAAACTTGTTTCATTGATTAGGGTAGAACGTATTCTAATATTTCGATTTAGTTTTTTGGATAGGACTTTTGATAATAATTTATTAAATACTAAATCACTGATTTGAGAGTATTCCAGACCTTTATCAGGAAAAAAATAAAATCCGGCATCTTGTTTAATGGTTTGTTCATATTCGATTCTTGCCTGTGCGGGTAATTCAGACCAGTGAGTAGCAGATTCGATTAGTCGCGCAGATAAATCTTCTACCGACTGATTGATGACAGGTAATAACCCCATGCTCATGGTAACTGCCATCATGGCTATTTGAAATAACAGCAAGGCTACGATTAAGATTAACGTTAATCGTACCCGTAAACTCCAGGGTCTGGATTTTATATCGTCAACATTAGCGTGCATCTAATTATTATCAAGAGAAAATAAATACCCTTTGCCACGAATTGTTCGTAAAAATTGTGGTGACGATGGGTCAGATTCTATTTTCTTGCGCAAACGCGTTACTCGAACATCAACACTTCTATCAAATGGTGATTTGTCAAAATCATTCAACTGGTTAATCAGAAAATCACGCGGTAATATGCGATTCGGATTTTCGAGCAGGATTTGCAGTAATGAATAATCACCCTGGGTTAAATCGATTTCAATATCGTGTTTTTTGAGTTGCATACGAGAACAATCAAATTGAAAATCGCCAAAATGAATTACATCTGAAGTGTTAATTTGAGCAGCTGATTTATCTTTTATACGCCGTAATTGAATTCGAATTCGAGCCAGCAATTCGCGTGGATTAAATGGTTTTGCCAAATAATCATCAGCACCGATTTCAAGTCCAACAATACGGTCAACGGCTTCACCATGAGCAGATAACATGATTATTGCCGGGTCCATCGTTTGGCGCAAACGTTTTGCGATTGATAAGCCATCTTCACCCGGTAACATCAAATCGAGTATGAACAAATCGACAGAATTTGTTTTGAGGTAGTCATCCATCGCATGTCCATCAACTACAGATGATACTGTTAGGTTGTTTTCAGTAAGGTAGCGGCATAAAAGCTTACGTAGATCAGGTTCGTCGTCAACTATTAATATATTATGATCAAAATCCATTTATTAATTTCTCTCTGTTAGATCCCTTTATATATTTTCCTATTATTGTAATGTTGAGTTGCGACGGATATGCTAATTTATACGTTTTAGTGATATTAGATGTATAGTTAGTGTGCTGGTATTATGTGTTTTAATAATTATATTTTAGTGTTCCTGTGTAATATAACATATTACTATAAAATTGGTATAAAAATTAAACAAATTATATCGGTCACTTATTATGGTTTATATCCAGGGGAAAAATTAGTGTAATTGATTGATAACAATGAATTAAAATATTATTACGCGTTGCAATTAATATCGAAATTCATTGTCCTATAGTAACAATGCGGTAAGAATGCAGAAACACAGCCCTAAAATTCAATGAGAAATCCAATGAGACATCCCACGAAACGAATTTATACAGCCTATCAATCTATAATCGGATGCCTACTACTCGGTATTATTTCACTACCGGCAATCAGTTCATCGACAACTAAAAATCAGTTACTGGATCATGCGTCTCCGTATTTAGCCATGCATGGTACCGATCCTGTTAATTGGCAAGAATGGAATGAAGAGACTGTGGCTCGTGCAAAGAAGGAGAATAAGATTTTGTTTGTTTCTAGTGGTTATTTTTCTTGTCACTGGTGTCATGTGATGCAGCGTGAAAGTTATAAAAATGTTGAGATAGCCAAAATTATTAATCAGTATTTTATTGCGGTAAAAGTGGATAGAGAATTAAATCCGGCACTTGATGCCCGGCTTATTGATTTTGCAGAACGTACCACGGGAAGTGCTGGTTGGCCTTTAAATGTATTTGTAACACCTGAAGGATATCCGTTAGTGGCAATGACCTATGTCCCTGCAAAGCAGTTTAAGGATATTTTAATTAATATCAGTTCTCGCTGGAAAAAAGAAGCAACAGAATTAAAACGCTATGCTGAGGGTGTTGCTGCTGAGTTACAGCCGGTGTTACGACAAGCCAATGCTAATTTGCCTAAAGGTATCGCAGAAAAATACCTTCAGCGTTTTTTACTGACGACATTCGATTATGCTGATGAGTTGCAAGGTGGTTTTGGTCAGAGTTTAAAATTCCCATCGGCACCGCAATTAGCATTATTGCTTAATATTCAAAAGCATCAACCCAATCCCCGCTTGGAAAATTTTTTACGGTTAACGTTGGATCAAATGCGCAGTCAGGGATTATGGGATCACATCGGTGGTGGTTTTTATCGCTATGTCACTGATCCTGCCTGGCAAGTTCCTCATTTTGAAAAAATGCTTTACAACAATGCGTCATTGGCTTCGATCTATTTTGATGCGGCTAAAATTCTGAATCAGGAACAGTATAAGGACACGGCGATTGCGGCACTGGAATTTATGAAACGGGATTTTTCAACCAACACCGGTGCACTTGCTGCGAGTTTGTCGGCTGTTGATAAAAACGGTGTGGAAGGCGGTTGTTATGTCTGGACATCCGATGACATTAAAAAACAGCTTACTAAAACTGAATATAAAATTGCAGTATTGTTATGGGGCTTAAACTCTCCCCCGTCATTGGAACATGGACATCATTTAACACAAAAAATGGCAGTTACTGATATTGCTGCTAAATTAAAAATGGAAAAAAATGAAATTATAAAATTAAAAGCTAGCCTGCGGGAAAAATTATTTATCAATAGAAAAAATCGCATTTGCCCAAAAGATGATAAACAATTGGCTGCGTGGAATGGTTTAGCATTATCCGCCTTTGTTAAAGGCGCGATAGAAACGGGAAACAAGGATTATAAAAATCAGGCTAAATTAATAAAAGACTATATCGAAAACAATTTATGGAAAAAAGATCATTTACTGCGTGCTATTAAAGGGGCACGTAGCTTAGGAACGGCCGGGTTAGAAGACTATGCCTATGTTGCTCAAGGGTTTTATGATTATGCCTTATACAGTAAACAAGCATCTGACATGGATTTAACAAACGAAATTGTAACACAAGGATTTGAACGGTTTTATACAAAATTTGGTTGGGTGTTATCAGAAAACATGTTGTTAAAATTTGGCCAGGGTGAAATATTGATGACTGATGGACCCATGCCATCGGCAGGCTCACTGTTAGCCGGTGTTAGTTTAGCCGTAAGCCGGGTTACCAAAAATACGAAACTAAGGGATCTTGCTCTTGCTTCTTTAAATGTTGAGAATGATACTTTATTAAAG
>JBGMRJ010000086.1:6405-12247 GCA_048061315.1 Gammaproteobacteria bacterium | reverse complement strand
ATAAAATTGTATTTTTCATATTGAACCTTAGTTTGATTTCATGTGGCGGGGGAGGAGGTAGTGTCCCGGTAAGTTCAACCGATAATACTTTACCTGTTATTGTTGGAACAAATCCACAGTCAGGTTCTAATGTTGCTAAAGAAACAGTCATCACAGTCACCTTTTCAGAATCAATATCTTCAGTTCAATCGGACAATGTCAAAATTAAATCAATTGTTAATTTTATACCGGATACAGGTTTTATTTTACCGGAAAATATTCTTGATATCGATTCAGCTGATGGCGAAAAAATATTAAGAATTAAATTAGCAAATGCTACAAACCCAGTGCTTTCGTTACAGGATAACACAATATACTTAGTCGAGATTTCTGGAATAAAAGATAAAGGCAAAAACATGATGCTTGGTACGTGTCGTTGGTTATTTGCCACGGGAACAGTAATAATCGATCCTGGATTGATTGGTTCTGATAAATGCAATACACCTGTACCGAATGGGAAACCCGGAACAACATCAAGTAATTGGGATGAGTTAATTTGGGATAAAGGAAACTGGAAGTAAAAAATAATGAAACAGGAAAATATTATGAAAATAACAAATCAAACTTTATTATTTAGCATTTTAATTTCGGTGATGTTACCGCAAGTATTTGCTGGAGATGTTACCGGCCTGAAAGATTTCAAATCCGGAACCAAGGCTATCGCCGCAGATGTTAATAATAATTTTAAAAATGTTAAGACGGCTGTTGATAATAACAATAGCCGAATTAAAGTTATTGAATTAAGTAGTGGGGGTACAGGCGATTTATCTATAACCTTATCAGGAACAGTGAATGTCACTGCAGGAACAAAAGGAGTAATTGGTGTAGGTACATTATTTGTTACAGAATTAAAAATTGGTACTGTTATATCGATACTGGGAGAAACACATGTTATATCCAGCATATCTGATAATACTAACCTTATACTTGCAACAAATCATGTTGCCGGTGCAGCTGGTTCAGCAGCTTTCACCGATGGGGATTTGTTAACATTAACAGACAGTGCAGGTCAGGAAAAATTTAATATTAATAATTCTGGTGATATGTCATTTGCCGGTAGAGCACTAACAATCACACCAGTAAAAATGCGATTTCAACGGGATGGTGGAAATAATATTAATTTTACCGATGTTGATGGAATTGTTACGACTCTTAATATTGTTACTAATACATCAAGCATTGGTAATGCTAAAGTTTATTATCATCCAAGAGGGCTTGGTGGTAATGGCATATTATTATTTAATATAAACGCTTCTCCCACAATGTCATGCACATTACTTCATTTAGAAGATGACACGCCGCGTGCATATATGTATGCAACAGATGGTGGGAACACCGCTATTAATGCAACGGCATGGGGGAATACTACTACAAATACATTTATGTTTACTTTGCAACAGGGTGTTCCTAATGCTATTCCGATGAGTAGGTCTTCGACATTTGAAATTATCTGCTTTTAAGATGATGTCGAGGTTGTTAGTTTCATATCCCACATTAAATTGTACAGATTGCAATCAGTTGTCATTTCATGTGTTTATGTTAATAACATGAACTATAGATAAATTCTAAATGACATAAATAATATATTATTGTTAAGTATTAGCGAATTCCGATTATTATTTAAAGAAAGTAATTAACAAATTATGCTTAATA
This sequence comes from Gammaproteobacteria bacterium, assembly GCA_048061315.1. Taxonomy (GTDB): domain Bacteria; phylum Pseudomonadota; class Gammaproteobacteria; order UBA6429; family Thiohalophilaceae; genus CAYQUC01. The sequence goes on along the minus strand of JBGMRJ010000086.1, from coordinate 10,555 downwards.
TAATATTATTCGTACCCCATTATTATAATATTATCAATTAAAAATCAGGAGCAATTTTACATGGACGTAAGTGATACTATATGTAATTCAAATCAGAAAAAATTCCAGTTCCTAACGTTAAAATTCAGTTTTGTTTTTTTGACGCTACTAGTGTTATCAGCTTGTGATAGTGGTGGAAGTTCTGGCGGGGGTGGAGGCTTACCACCTGAACGTAGCACAAAAGAAACCACCCGAGCTTTATGTTCAGATAAAATTGATAATGATTCTAATGGTAAAATTGATTGTGAAGATACTCTCTGTTTAAAAACTTCTGTATGTTCTGCAAATAAAGTTGAAACGGTAGATTCATGGGGTGATTACTGGGATGGGGTTCCACGAGCGCCACAAACATTAATTGATGCAGAAAAAACTTGTAAAGATATCGGTGGGCGTTTGCCGACAGCTACTGAACTTTATCGAAATCAGGTTAAGGCAAATCCTAGCGAGTTAATGAAGTCTGAAGAATATAAGACAAGCACAAAAGATGGATCTGAAAAATTATGGACGTCTATTGGCCCTGAAAATGTGGATAATCAGTTTACAGTTAATTTGTTAGCAGTAACTCCAGTGCCAGCAAATAATCGTATTTATGTCGATGTAGCAGCAAAAACAGCTAGCAATGAATATCGATGTATCTGGCCATTGAATGATGCTCACAAACTAGGGTTTGATGAAAGACATTGTAATGGCCCGGCCGATGCTGATAAATGTTTTAAAGTCACTACTGATTTGAATATGGATGTTGAACCAAGAGCGCCACTGGATTATGTTGGTGCTGCTTATGAGTGTCGGTTAGAAGGTGCGAGTATTCCCGTTGTGGCTGACTACGCCAGGGCAATACCCAATGGTTTACCAAATGGATCTGCAAATTGGGAATTTACCGGTAATGCTATCTCATGGGTTAATGCTTCAAATTTTGGAGTTTCTCTGGTACGTTTTGATGCTAGCAGAGCAGCACATTGGAGTTATGATAGCGTTACACCAGTGAGTGCATTACGATCAAACGGTCTTAATATTCAGGAAGATGTTCGTTTTCGATGTATCGGTTTATCAGATCATGCCGGTGCGTTAGTACCAAATATACCTCCGTGTTTGAATAAAGACTGCTTCCATTATAATAATGGCCGTTCACATATAATAGCTGATAACCAGGATCGTAATCCGACTTCGTATCCATTTGCGATTAATCAGTGTCGAGCTTTAGGTGCAGAACTTCCAAATCAAGCAGAATTTGCAGAGTTGATTCATGCAGGTTGGGTTGGAAATGATAATTATTTATGGCTATCCGATCCCGTTATTAAAACCACTGGTACCATAAATAGTCTTGGCAATGCCGTAGGTAAGTGGTTGGATATTGGAACAGTAAACTGGATATATAGTAATGTGGGGAAAAATAAAACGAATGCAGAGATGCGTACCCCCGATACCAATCAGGCGTATCGATGTGTCTGGCACGGAAGAATTGGAAAATTACCTAAATGTGCAGATGATCAAGCAATCGAACGTACTGGAAATACATTCGCCTGCATCAATACGATAGCGGGTAATTCAAATAGCAAGGCTACACCAGCGGGTCAATCTAAACCTGATATTAAAGGTAATGCCTGGGATTTCCAAAATCGAAAACAAGAAGATTATGCTACAGCAACTAAAATATGCAAAGATCTAGGTGCACGATTACCGACAGCAAATGAAATCTATGTTGGTCGTGGAAATGCTCCAACTTTCGCTATAACTGCTCCAGACGCTCAAGATGTTACTATCTGGGCTCTAAATCCTGCAAGTGAAACGGGTGCTCATGCGGTAGTAAAAATTGTTTCAGGTGCTGTGTCGAGTGTGGCAGATACAACACTGCAGTTTTATCGGTGTGTCTGGGAGGCAACTCGAAGTAACGTGTTGTCAGGCCGAGCGTGCAATGGTCCTGCTGGAAATAGTTGTTACCAATCAAAGGTTGATCTTGCCGGTATAGTGACAGACAACGATGACTTAATTGCAGATGCTACAGATAGAGTAGCAATGACAATGCCATCCGCTAGAGCTGAGTGTCAACAGGCCGGTGGTAAACTTCCGGACTTGAGAGAATTTTCAAAACTCACTCATAGTAGCTGGCCAAACGGTAGTAACAATTTACTGTGGATCGATGAAAGCATGAACTGGAATGATACCGGGACTTATGGTTACGCTTTAGGGAAATGGCTAAATAATGCTACTCCAGCCTGGCAATATGATAATGCATTATATGGTTCAAAAGATGTTGCTACAGCACTTCACTATTTTCGATGTGTTTATTCAACTGTCGTACGTTAGCAAATACTTTATTTGAAAGTAATCGGAACAAATTCTTTTGTTCCGATAATTCATAATATTTTTAGCCATAGTTTACAAGTTTTGTTCATTGTAAGGCTTAAATATTTATGCTAATCAAATTTTAATTTTCAACTGCTAAATCTAAGCTTAAGATTTTCTTAAGCTTAGAGTTTTAGTATTCAGAATATTGGAACCTTTATAACATTCATAACGTCTTTATTGGTAAGCAGTATCAATACCAATATCAATATTAATATCATTAAGAAGTAGAAGTAATTAAAATGACATATTTTTTCAGTAAACCCCGTAACGTATTTATTTTTTCCAGTTTTTTATTCTTTTCAATATTATTAAACGCCTGTGGTGGTGGTAGTCCCGGTTCCTCTACCGCTACTGGAGAAAAAGCCGCCTATCAGCGCGCTTTGGCTGAATATAATAATAACAATTATGTTATCGCCAATAATTTGTTTAATACACAACTGGATAGTTATCCAACAGGTAAATATGCTGATAATGCACATTATTATATTGGCCGTATTTTTTATCGTAATGTTGATTACGTGGCAGCGCAGGCACAATTTGATATTGTATTACAACAATTCACTAATAGTAATTACTCTGATAGCGCTCAATACTGGTTAGCGAAAACCTGGCATGCGCGAAAACAGTTTGATATTGCAATTATCGAATACAATAAAGTAAATAGTACGGGGAAATGGGGCGACAATGCTGCTTTTCAGTTAGGAAAAATTGATTACGATAAAGCTAAATTGGCTACAACGACAACCCAGGCTTATAAAAATTACAGTGATGCAAGTGTGAAATTACGCGCCATGATTGATAATCCAGTTTATGTAGGCTCAACGAGTCTTGATGATGCAGGCTATTATCTTGGACTTAGTCACCAGGATGCAGGCAATTTATTATTGCGTGATAGTACATTATCTACCACCATTCCTTTGCAAACTGCACAAGATCAGTTTGATTTAGCTCAAGCTGAATTTAATAAAATAACAAACACCAGTATTTATTTTGATGATGCTAAATATCAGTTAATACGCATTACATTTGAAAAAGCAAAAACGCATGCTGATCCTTTACAATCTTATTTATTGTTTGAAACAGCAATTACAAATTTTGATGCTTTTGTGAATAATGCGAATTTTACGACGGGAAATCGAATTGATGATGCAGTATATTATCTTGGTCGAAGTTTTCAGGAGCAGGGCTATTTAATAAAGCGTGATACAACTTTAGTGCAACAGGCAATACTTGCTACAGCCTGTTTGACTGCAGATGCGTGTTTTATTCAAGCGCGGACTAATTATGCAATGATACCACTTGATAGTATCTATAGTGATGATGCACAGTATTATGGTGCTCGTAGTTATCATGAGTCGGGTAATTATGTAATGGCTCGAATCGAATATCAATTGATGATTGATGCTGCTAAAAGTACCTGGGCTGACGATGCGCAATATCAGAAAGGTAAAACATTTTATGATAGTGGTAAGTTCAGTACTGATCCGGTCATAGCCATACAAGAGTTCACACTGGCAATCGCTGAATTTGATAAGCTACCAGTGTTATTTCCAGTGGGTAATCGCCTGGACAGTAATATTTATTTCAAGGGTAGAGCACTTCAACGGCAAGCATTATTAGCACAGGCTAACCATAAATTACTCGATGTTATTCCACCGCTTGATCCTGTTAGCCTGGCATTAAAAGTGGATCAACGTTTTATTGATGCGCGTGTAGTTTTTCAACAATTGATCGATAGTGACCCAAATAGTAAATGGGCTGA
>JBGMRJ010000086.1:0-6305 GCA_048061315.1 Gammaproteobacteria bacterium | reverse complement strand
GATTTTACAACCGGGTTAAATTTTAGTAATCCACCATTAGATACTCGTGCGATCACTGAATTTCAAAAATTGGTAAATAATATCCAGTATCAACAATCAAATAGTCCTTGGCTGGATCATGCATATTATTATATTGGTGTGATTTATCGCCAGAATGCACAAGCTGCAATTATAAATTCTGATAAACAAACTGCTTTTAATCTGGCTCTAAATAATTTTAATTCGGTTGTTACAAAATTCACCACCCGAAGTTTCTTTGATGACGCAGCTACTAAAATTGCACAGGTTTACCATGACACACTTGTCGGATTTTGCACGGAAGAGATAAACTGGTATAGCTATGTGCAGTCTAAAGCACTTGATTCAATTCTTAAAAATAATGCAACAACACATCTTGCTGAGTTGCAGGCGATACCCGTATTAAATCATGATTGTACGGCATTACCTATTATGACTATTGATATTATAACGGCTCCTTTATAGTAACAGTAATATAGAGTTGGTAATAAAATTATGGCAGTTACTTTCTCAAAACCACTGTATCGTTTATTGATTGTAATCTCAGTCGGTATTCCTGTTTGGTTGATGAGTTATAAACTTTTTATACTGGATTATCCACTTGCTGGATTAGTACCAGCTGTAAGTTATAAAGTGGATATTAGTATGCAGGTTGATGGTCATGGTAGTGATATTAAATTATTAACTTACCTGCCTAAAACTGACCTACGTCAAACGATATCCGGTGAAGAAAATTCCAGTGGTGTATTTACACTGTCACTGCAGAGTGATGCTGATAATCGTATTGCAAACTGGCAGGCACCATCAGTAACCGGGCGAAACAATGTACGCTACTCGTATTCAGTGTTAGCCAAACACATGCGTTACGAAATTCCTGAAAATTATCCGATTCCTAAAGTAGTTGCCAAACATTTACAACAATATTTACAAGCCGAGCCGGGTATTCAGGTTAACGATCCGTTAATTGAGCAAACACTGAAAACATTGTTTCCGAAAAATGAACCAACAATTAAAGAGGCATTATTTACGATTCATCGTTATTTACAGGATCAGTATAAAAACATGAATTTTTCGGGTTATACCGATGCCATTACGGCTTTAAAACTCGGTGAAGCGAGTTGTAACGGTAAAGGACGTTTGTTTCTAGCGTTAACTCGAAAACTTGGTATTCCGGGTAGGTTGGTGGGTGGTTTAATCTTAACGAACGGTAGTAAGCGCACCAGTCATCAATGGGTAGAAATTTATGTTAATGGACATTGGGTACCTTTTGATACCATTAATGATCATGCTGCAGAAATACCCGCAAATTTTGTTAGCCTGTATTATGGTGATCTGGGGTTATTCAAACACACCAGTAATATTAATTTTCAGTATTTTTTTAAGATTCAAAAAAAATTGATACCCCAGGTTGAAGTTCAAACAAATTTGAGTAATTCGAAATTAAACATTGTTAATATTTATTCACTCTTTGAAAGACTGGGTATCTCACAAAATTTATTGGTGATTTTATTAATGATTCCATTAGGTGCTATCACCGTGGTCATCTTTCGAAACGTTATCGGGCTTGAAACCTTTGGCACATTTTTACCGGCACTAATCGCAGCGGCATCGCGTGAAACGGGATTATTGTGGGGCATGTTTGGTTTTGTAGTAATAATATTAGTGTCATCTTTAGTGAGGAGGGTATTGGACAAAGTGCAATTATTACATTCACCCAAAATGGCAATACTGCTCACCAATGTTGTAATCGTAATGTTGTTGATCACGATTATTGGGGTGCAATTCAATTTGTTTGAACTTGCTCATGTATCCCTGTTTCCAATTGCAATTCTGGCTATCACAGCAGAACGATTTAGTATAATGGAAATAGAACAGGGTTGGCGTAAGGCTTTAACTATCAGTATTAATACTCTTATAGTAATTGCTGCTGCTTATGCTGTAATGGCCTCACTATTTTTACAAAGCATGATTCTGGCATTTCCGGAATTATTATTTTTAATCATCGCGCTTAACTTGTGGCTTGGTAAATGGGTTGGCATGCGAGTAACCGAATTTTATCGTTTTCGCCGATTATTATATAGGGACACGCCATGAATTTATTCCCTAAAAATTTATTTTCAAGGAGTTTTAAAAACAATAAAGCGTCAGTGCTGAATATGAATCAGCGTAACCTTGATTTTATATACCCTAATAATTCCCGAGAACATTTTTCACTAGCAGATAATAAGCTCAATACCAAACTGTTGTTTGTGGATAAAGACATTCCAATTGCCGAGACCTATCAGGTTTATAGTCATTTTTATCAGTTGCGTCATTTACAAAAAGATTTAGAACAGTATCAAAAATTTGTAATCAAACCAGCCTCAGGAAGTGGCGGTGGTGGAATTTTAGTAATTAATGGTCGCAGTGACAATGGCTATAGAACCATTAGTGGGCAGCATTACAGCCTGGACGATATTAAAAAACACCTTGCTGATATCCTATTTGGAATTTATGCCTTTGGATTAAATGATCAGGCTTTGATAGAAGAAAAAATTGAACAACATCCCTCAATAAATACACTCAGTCCAAGAGGATTGGCTGATGTTCGAATTATCATGTATCGCAATCAACCTGTTCAAGCAATGATTCGTCTTGCTACAAAACACTCACGTGGCACGGCAAATCTGCACCAGGGTGCAATTGGTGTCGGTGTTAATTTAGTCACTGGAGTAACATGCGAAGCCAGTTTTCATGGGCGGGCTATAAACAAACACCCTGATACTGAAGAAGCGTTGATTGGACACAGTATTCCATATTGGCAACAGATAATAGCAACGGCGAAACGTGTTGCTGAGAATGTTCCGTTAAAATACATTGGTGTTGATATCGCGATAGCCGATCAAGGCCCGGTATTATTGGAAATCAATGTTCGTCCTGGTATCGAAATTCAGAATGTTAATGGCCGTGGCTTACGCCAGCAATTGCAACAATTATCGGAGCAATCTGATGAATAAGCATACCTTAAAAAAATTATTGAGCGAAAGTTTTATACCCGTGATGCTGGTAGTGGCAGCAATGGCGGTATTGTTGTTTTACATTAATTTTAAAGCTGTTTCGGATGCGAATCAGGTAGTGACGATCATTATTAAAAACCCGACTACTGAAAAATCCGATGACACGCAACAATCAGAGCAGCAGGCCGTATTATCGAATCCGAGTGATGATCCACAATTACTCGAAGCACAGAAACAGATTGAAGCTAAAAACTGGAATCAAGCAGAGCAAATTTACCTGAAATTATTACAAAGTCGTCAAGAGTCGCAAATCTATAATGATTTGGGTGTTTTATATTATTTGCAAAAAAATTATATTAAAGCTTACTCACAGTTTGATAAAGCCATTCAACAAAAACCGGTTGTCGTTGCGGCCTACGTTAATCTTGGTTTAAGCTTAAGTAAACAAAAAAAATACACTGAAGCTATTGCCGCTTATGATAAAGCAATCGAAAAAGTACCGTACCACTATCAGGCATATTTAAATAAAGGCGTGGCCCAATTAAAAGCCGGTTTATTTGCAGCTGCAAGTGACACACTGCGACACACCAGCACTCTGGCCGGTGGTTCACGAAAAGCAAAGGCACTGTATAATCTGGCATTAGCACAGCGGGCACAAGGAAAACAGTTTTACCCCGAGGCTGAGAAATCCTTAACAGCAGCAATAAGAGTAAAACCCGATTATATTGAAGCTCGATTTGTGCAAGCTAGTTTGCAGGATAAATCGAGCGCCGGTCGTAAACGTGCACTTGAGATTTATAACAAGGTTCTGGAATTAAAAAGAGACTACCCCCCAGCATGGTTTCGAATTGCGATGCTACAATCCAATAGTAAAAATACTAATGCAGCAGAAAAAGCCTATCAAAAGGCACTGCAGTTTGATCCGGAATATCATAAAGCACGTTATAACCTTGGAATATTATATTTAAAGAAAAAACAATGGAATGATGCACGGGTGTTATTTCAGCAGCAATTGATTCAACAACCTGCTAATGCTCGATTATATTTTCAATTGGGTCGTATTGCTTACGGTGAAAAAAATTATCAACAGGCATTGCAGCATTATGATAAAGCGGTTGAACTGAAAAAGGGGAATTACCCAAAGGCAATAGTCAATAAGGGGCTGGTATTCGATGCACAAAAAAAATACCAGGCAGCGATAGTAAGTTATAAAAAAGCAATTGAGATAGACAAAAATTATTCACAAGCCTGGAATAATCTTGGACTGGCCTATTATCATCTTAAAGATTTCACACAAGCGCAAACAGCACTTAAACAGGCAGTAAGTTTACGCACAGATTATGCCCTTGCCTGGTATAATCTCGGTCGCAGTTATTCCAGAGACAATAATTACAGCAAAGCGATCGATGCTTATAGCCAGGCCATTACGGCGAAACCACATTATGCGAAAGCACGTTTGAATTTAGCCGTGTTGTATGCCAAAGATAAACAATATCCTCAAGCGATTAAACTATATCAACACGTTTTAAAAGATGATTCCAGTTACGCTTCAGCCTGGTTGAATCTGGGTATTACCAGCTATAAAACAAATGACTACCAAGCTTCCAGAAATGCATTGGAAAAAGTATTAGAGCTAAAACCCGATAGCATTAAAGCTCGGCGCTTTTTAGCGAAAGTGAATATGAAACAAAAAAAACCGGATATGGCCGTTTATTATTTAAAGCAGGCGATAGATCGTGATCAAAAAAATTCAGCATTGCGCCTGGAACTGGCTATTGCCTATGTCGCCTCCGGCTCAAATGAGAATGCAATATCAGAATTGAATAAAGCACTGCGTTTACAACCAGATAACGTAGCTGCGAAACAATTATTGGAAACGTTATAATGCAACTTGAAAGGACTTAAAATGATGTCGATATCCTATAATAAAAAATTACAAAAACTGTTTTTACTTTTGCAACGAATATTTTTAGTGGTCACTTTTATGGTGTTACCGCTTTCGATTGGTGCAGCAGAAAACAATCCTGATGACAAGAAACTGTTAATGTCAGCAGAGGTTGGATTTGGCTATGATGATAATATTTATCGCGCACCTTCTGGACCCTATACTGATAATGCAAAACACCCACCGGTGCCAATGATCCCGGTGATACACAGTAGTCCCTTTATACCAGTACGTTTTTTAGCAGATTATTCCAGTAAATCCGATGCCACAAATACACTGGTGTCCAGTTATAAATTTAAAGGATCGTTTTACACCAATCGCGATTACAGTAATGCTGATCAACAATTGCATAAAATTAATTTCGGTAATATTAAAAACTATAGCCAGGATAAAAAACGCGACGATGAACTCTATGCCGGTGTATTTCTAGGATATAAAAAACGCTTGTATGTGGATCGCGATACTGGTGACAATCAACAGTCAGGCCCGAATGACATCTCTGATCGATACACTTATAAATTTTTCGGCGGCGAGTTAAATTACAAAAAAGAACAGGAGTTAATGAAATATAAATTAGGAGCCAGTATTGAATCGAGGGATTACATTCAACCTGGGACAAGCAGTTATGATTATGATAATACTAAAATTGGAGTGGCAGGTGATGTCAGCTGGAAAGTAGCCAAACCAACCAAACTCTACGCAGGACTGGAACTCTACACATTAAATTATGATACCCGGCCTTCCCGAGATGCTGATGGTACTTTATTTAAAAGCAATCCACCTCGTAAATACAATTACGGAATTATATCAGTTGGAATGCGCCATCGATTTAGTCGCACCTGGTTAATCTATCTTGATTTAGTTAATAAACAGCGTGCTGATCAGTTTGTTGGTTATGACAACTATACAAAAATTCTCTATAAAGCCCGTATTCATTATCGTCCAACCAAAAAACTCCGATTTAAAATGACTGTTAGTGGCTGGAATAGGGATTATGCGAATGCACTTGCTTTTGATGAACCTGGTCAGGCCAAAAAATCCTATGACGGTACCCTGGTTAAATTTTCTGGCAACTATCAATTTAGTAAAACGATGGCGATGAATCTTTCATATCTACAAAAAAACCAGGATAGTACGGATCTACGATACGCCTACGATCGAAGCATCACGATGGCGAACATGGAGTGGCTGTTTTAAAAAATAAAACGATAAAGATAAGAATAAATTATGTAAAATATTTTTACGTATCGTTATGTTTGTTTTTAATTTAGAATCTTCACCTGTGTGCGAATGACAGAAAATGATCTGTTAGTTAAAAATTATTCATTTGAAAATTTTAATAAAGA
>JBGMRJ010000085.1:0-12476 GCA_048061315.1 Gammaproteobacteria bacterium | reverse complement strand
TGTTACCGTTGGTGGTAATAGTGCAACCGACACCATAACCCCAACCAGCGCACTGGCGGTGCCGGATGTTAGTGACAACACTGCGGCTGCACCCGAAGCAAGTGCTAACAACACCACATCCAGTCCAACAACAGTACGCGCCATAATTTCACTGCTGGGATTTTCAATTTGCCAGAAGTAACCAATCACTACGGATATTAATAAGGCGATTGCAATACCAATGATATTGGTTTTAAATGATTTCCAGATAAATTGTGAATCGCCAATAGAGGTTGCAAACGACAATGCGATATTAGGTCCTAGTAGTGGGGCGATTACCATTGCACCAATGACAACTGCAACGTTGTTTTCCAATAAACCGATAGTCGCAACAATTGTTGAAAACACCACCATGAGTAAGTAGTTACTATTTAATTGTGCTCCATTTTGAATATTTTGATACAGCTCTTCACGTGTTCGGGCAATTTTTGAGGCTTGCTCTGTTTTTGGATCGTGTTCTGGTCTAGGTAAGGTTGCCTCAACGGGTAAAATTACCACACGGGAATTTTCAGAGGTGGCGATTACATTTTGTACTGCATCCAATACTGTTTGTTGTTTTTCAGGTTCGACTAGCATTCTTATAATACTGCGATCTTCTTCGTAACCCTGAATTGACCAGCAATCAATTATTTTTTGTTGTTCGGCGATACCTTTAATTGTATCGATATGACCCATGTCGGCGATGACTTCGATTAGTCTCATTAATCAATCCTACTGTAAAATTAAATCTAATGACTATAATAAAAGATAGTGTTAGCTGATGCCATTAAAACAACTTAATTTTTAAGGATCCCGGGGTGAACCTGAACAAATACAAAAATTACCTCGGTCATTCTTCAAGGTTTAAGACAGGCCTTACACAAAGGGGAAGCGTTATTAGTACCGTGATTTCAGAGAATGAAACGGTAAACGATTCCATGGCGAAATTGGCTACTGCATATCAAGATTTAAACCAATATTGTATAACCAAAACTGAGTTAGATGATAACTAATGATTTATCATTTCCAATAAATGTTCTATTTCTTTCTTAATTTTTTTAGTGTCTAATATTTCATCTTTTATTTTTTTTGATTTGGATTTTGAGGATTTAATTATTTTGTACAATTCTTTTTGTACCGATTCTGATTTTTTGTCTTCTTTCAGTAACGCTAATAACGAAATTACTTCCTCTAAACTGGTTACGGTTTTTGACTGATAAGCTTCACAAATATTTTGCACTTTTAGTATCATAACCTCAACCAAATCATCACTATCAGTTTCAGCAATTAATTTATTAGCATCATATTTTTTAATTAGTCTACTAACACATTTATTAGCCGCATAACTTAATGCCCGTAATGTTTCTTGTAATTTTTCATAGCTTATTTCCTGACTCGAATCATTTTGAGTTGGCATATTTTTTATCAAGATCGAGATATTAGAATGATTCACCATAAGATGGCCGTGCATTTGATAAAACATTCCTGAATCAAATTTTTCCAAAATAACCTGTCGTTCCAACGGCGTCACAATTCCAAAATCACTGTATTCGTGTGTAGCATCATTTACTCTAATTTGAATAACAACGCGTAAACCAAGCTCGGTAGTAATGGATAATATTTTTCGTGCTATAACATCAGTACTATTAAATTTATGACAGTTTTCATAATATTGAATAACCAGATTAAGATCATTACTGTAATTTAATGCATGTATTGCCGACTGGTTCGAATTCGATAAACTGCGCTGTAATTTTAATTTGTCTTTATTTTGTCTGGCCAGTTCCAGATTTAAACTCACTTTTTCACGTAAGTTTTCAATTTCAAACGGTTTTAAAATATAATCTGTACCACCGGATTCGTAGCCTTTTAATCGTTCAGATTCAGACGATTGGCCTGAAACAAATATTACAGGTATGTTATGAAGCTGTTCATTCTCTTTTATTTTTTTGCAGGTTTCAAAACCATTCATGCCAGGGGGCATTGAGACATCAAGTAATATTAAATCCGGGATATGATTTTTAATATAATGCAAACATTTTTCACCGGAGGATACCAGTGATACAACATGCTCACTTGATAATACTTCTTTAATTAAAGCTTGTGTGTGTTTATCATCGTCAACGGATAAGATTGAAAATTTTGGCACGTTATATAATTTAATGTAGTTTAAGGTTTGATTGTATCGGTGTCGCTAGTAGCTCACGATTCGATAATGCTTGTTGTATCACACGAAAGCTGTGTTGGCTACGGGTATCCTGCCATAGTTCAAACGCCATCAACAAATCATTTTGATGTGTTTGTTCAGTCATACTACGAATTGCTAACAAGGTATCCATAACATAAATAAACGAGTCGGATAATTCTTGGTATAATTTTGCCATACCGGCACTTAAATCTTCGGCTAAATGCAAATACGCTGTTCGACCCAGATCAACATAATATTTCACTTTCATTTGACGCCGATGAGCACGGTGTGGAAACAGGCCAGAAAACAGTAAGCATTGATCGCCAACTTCGCGTAAGCGTAATTCACGTTCTGAACCACTGCTCTTGATACTTTTTATGTATTCAACGGCCATCACCCGGGTATTGATGTCGGCATTGGTTAAGTTTCGCATCAACATGAACACCAGGTAACTTTCAAGATCTTCGTTTAATGGACTTTGTGTAATTTCCTGTGCATCAAGAACTAACTTATGCCATTGAGCTGTATTACTATCTACTAATATAGATGACATGGTTTTTACCTCACTATAAAGCTTAACGTCACATACGCGCCGAAACTTGAACCATACTATATAGTATAGCTGCATTTACCCATTATTTAATTGAGGATTTATTTTTGACCTAACTCAATTATCAATTAAAATCAGATACTTAGCTAGTATCGAGTGATTCGAGTTGGATTTTTAAAATTATTCGCGTGATCCAGTGAACATTTGCCGTTAAAATCCTGTTTACCTTTCGTCAGCATGGTTATAATGCATCGCTTCATGATTCTTCGCGCTATCAGAATCCAATATGACATTAGCAGGTACTAAATGGTCGGCAAACGAGACAGATTCAATCATAATCAAATGTCTGATCCTTCAACATTTCAGGGTTTGATTTTTGCGCTGCAGGATTTCTGGGCTCGTAATGGCTGCACCATTATGCAACCCTATGATATGGAAGTGGGTGCCGGCACATTTCATCCAGCCACATTTATACGCGCCATTGGCCCTGAGCCCTGGCGAACTGCCTATGTGCAACCGTCACGCCGACCAACCGATGGTCGTTATGGTAATAACCCAAATCGCTTACAGCACTATTACCAATTTCAGGTTTTATTAAAACCATCACCTGATAATATCCAGCAGCTTTATCTGGAATCGTTAAGCATGTTAGGCTTTGATCCATTGGTTCATGACATACGTTTCGTTGAAGACAATTGGGAATCTCCAACCCTGGGTGCCTGGGGTTTGGGTTGGGAAGTCTGGTTAAATGGAATGGAAGTCACTCAGTTTACCTATTTTCAACAAGTTGGCGGTTTAGAGTGTCGCCCTGTTGCAGGTGAAATTACTTATGGGCTTGAACGACTCGCAATGTACATTCAGGGTGTCGAGAGTTTATATGACATTGTCTGGTCAAATGGTCCCGATGGTCCCGTTAGCTATGGCGATATTTTTCATCAAAATGAAGTAGAGCAATCCACTTACAATTTTGAACACGCTGATGTCGAATCCTTGTTTAACTGGTTTGATGCCTGTGAAACTAGCAGTAAAAATCTAATCGAACAAAACTTATCGTTACCGGCTTACGAGCAGGTTTTAAAAGCTTCGCATACTTTTAATTTACTCGATGCGCGACACGCAATTTCAGTCACTGAACGGCAACGCTATATCTTACGCATTCGGCAACTATCACGCGCTGTCGCTGAACTGTATTATGCCAGCAGAGAAGAATTAGGTTTTCCGTTGTTAAAACAGCAAACGATTAAAAAGTCGGGAGCACTTTAAATGGCAAAGCAACGCGATTTACTCATTGAAGTCGGTACAGAAGAATTACCACCAAAAGCATTAGCGGCTTTATCTACAGCCTTTACTGATGGTATTGTATTGGGTTTAAAAAATTCTAATTTAAATTTTGGTGTGGTTAAATCATTTGCAACACCACGACGATTAGCGGTTGTCATTTATGCGCTCGACGAAGAACAACCTGATAAAGAAATTGAACGCCGTGGTCCTGCTGTTACCGCTGCATTTGATGAAGAAGGGGTGCCCACTAAAGCGGCTACCGGGTTTGCAAAATCCGTAGGACTAAGCGTTGATGAACTTGAAACACTCGATACTAAAAAAGGCACCTGGTTAGTTGCCCGCACTAAATCAAAAGGCCAGGCAACGGCAAGTTTAATTCCTGATATTTTACAACAAAGTCTGGATAAACTACCAACACCAAAACGCATGCGCTGGGGCAATGGTGATGCACAATTTGTGCGCCCGGTACATCGACTCATTATTTTATTTGGTAAAGAAATTGTTGAAGCTGAAATTTTTGGTATTAAAAGCGGTAAACAAACTTTTGGACACCGTTTTCATGCTCCTAAAAATTTAAATATTTCCAAACCAGATGATTACGAAAATATTCTACTCAAGAAAGGCCGAGTTGTTGCCAACTTTGAGGATCGAAAACAATTAATTCGTAACCAACTGGATAATATTGTTAAAGATAACACTATCACTGCTGTGATTGATGAAAATTTATTAACAGAAGTTACCTCCATGGTTGAATGGCCTGCCGCGGTGATGGGCGAGTTTGAACAAAAATATTTAGACATCCCGTCTGAAGCACTGATTTTAACCATGAAATCAAATCAAAAATATTTCCATACGGTAGATTCAAATAATAAACTAACTCCGTTTTTTATTACCATTGCCAATATTGCCAGTAAAGATCCTAAAAAAATACAACAGGGAAATGAACGTGTTATTCGTCCACGGTTAGCTGATGCTGAATTTTTCTGGCAACGGGATCAAAAACAACCACTAGCATCACATCTCGAGAAACTAAAAACAGTAATATTCCAAAAACAATTGGGCAGTATTTACGACAAAGTGCAACGTGTGAAAAAACTCGCTGCTGCAATATCGGATCAATTATCAGCACTTGGGATAGACAACAATAAAGCCGATTTAGAAACGGCGGCAGAATTATGCAAATGTGACTTGATGACCGAAATGGTAATGGAATTCACCGATTTACAGGGTGTCATGGGGCGCTACTACGCTAAATTAAACAATTTTAATGATGATATCTGTGATTCCCTTGATGATTATTATAAGCCCCGATTTGCTGGTGATACACTGCCTAAATCAATAACGGCACAAATTCTGGCAATTGCGGATAAAACCGACACTTTGGTCGGTATCTTCGCGATTGGGCAAAAACCTACCGGTGATAAAGACCCATTTGCACTACGCCGTGCCACCATTGGTATTTTGCGGATTTTAATCGAATGCAATTTACCACTGAATATTAATGACATATTAACGGCCAGCGCTAAGACCTTTTCCGCTAATTTAAAAGCCGATAACAATATTACCGAACTGCATCAATTTATGATCGACAGATTACGTGCTTATTATGCTGATCTGGGTATCGAGTTCACCGTTTTTGATGCGGTAGTATCACAATTCAATACGAGCCCTTCGGATATACATGCTCGAATCAAAGCCGTTGATTATTTTAAAAAACGTCCTGAATCCAGTAGCTTATCCGCTGCGAATAAACGCATTTCAAATATTCTTAAAAAGGTTGATGGCAAACTACCAGTGACAATTAATCCTGATAAATTTTCGGATGATGCTGAATCTAACTTATTTGCGCATTTAGAAGTAGTGCAAAAAGACATAAAACCCTTAATGGAAAAACTGGACTACACTGCTATTTTACAAGAACTCTCAGTATTAAAAGAACCGGTTGATGGTTTTTTTGATAATGTTATGGTTTTGGATGACGATCTTGATATTCGAAATAACCGTTTGGCAATTTTAAATTTAATACATCAATTATTTTTAAACGTTGCCGATATTTCAAAATTACAAGCGAGCTAATTATAAATGGTTGAATCCGATTCTTTTACCGAAATGATGAAAACAGTGCAACAGTTTCACGATAAGCACGATTTTAAAAATACTGGTGGCGAAGAACTAACGTATCGAATTGCATTGATGGCAGAAGAATTAGGTGAAATATCATCTGCCGTAACCAAGGGAAAAGATAAAAGTGAATTAGCCGAAGAATGTGCTGATTTATTTATCTTACTACTTGGTACTGCTATTGCAGCTGATTTCGATATCAATCAAGCTTTCTGGGCTAAAATGGAAAAAATTATGAATCGTAAATCACGCATGGTTAATGGTCGAATCCGCGTTTCTGAATTCCGTGACTAATCTCACTATGAAACTCATCATATTAGATCGCGATGGTGTTATTAACGAAGACTCCGATGATTTCATTAAAAGTCCTGAAGAATTCATCCCGATTCCAGGAAGTTTTGAAGCCATTACCCGACTCTGTCATGCAGAATATAAAGTGGTGATTGCCAGCAATCAATCGGGCATTGCTCGTGGTTATTATGATCTCGATACACTCAATGCCATTCATGCAAAAATGCACCGCCTGTTAGGAGTACACGGTGGTAAAATTGAAGCCGTATTTTTCTGCCCGCACGGACCAGATGATAATTGTGATTGCCGTAAACCAAAACCCGGCATGTTAAACGATATTGCCAAACGCTATGATATCCCGTTAAGCAATGTCCCTTTTATTGGTGACTCATTGCGCGATATTACCGCTGCACGTGCAGCTGGAGCATCACCCTATCTGGTTAAAACTGGCAAAGGTAGCCGAACTATCGAAAACAGTAAAAATTCTGAATTAGACAACGTTCCAATATATAATAATCTCAATGATGCGGTTAACCATATCTTAAATACATATTAATTCTATTTTATAATCCCATGTTATTTTTACGATCACTTATTTTCAGTATAGTAATGCTTTTTCTTACTGTTTTGGTTGCTATTGTTGGTTTTTCAGTAGCCCTGTTTCCACTGGCAATACGGAATTATTTTATTCGTTTTTACGCATTATCTGTCTTAGTTGCCTTAAAATACATCTGCGGTATTCACTATGAAGTTATTAATCCTGAAAATATTGCATCTGAACCCTGCGTTATTATGTCAAACCATCAATCCACCTGGGAAACGCTGGCCTTACAAGCTATTTTTCCACATTTGTGTTTTGTGATAAAAAGGGAATTACTGTGGTTACCACTCTTTGGATGGGCATTAGCCATGCTAAAACCCATCGCGATTAACCGGAAATCCCGTCAAAATGCCGTGCATCAAGTTGTTGATCAGGGTACTGACCGATTGAAATCGGGTATTTGGGTGGTTATATTTCCGGAAGGCACTCGAACGGCCTATGGCAAAAAAGCACGCTATAAAAAAGGCGGGGCAATTTTAGCGCAGTCCAGTGGTTTTAATGTCATGCCAGTCGCACATAATGCCGGTAAATATTGGCCCAAAAAAGGCTTTCTAAAAACACCCGGCACTATCAAAATTGCAATTGGTGAAAAAATAGTCTCAAAATCACTGACCATAGATGAAATAGCCACTCAGGTAGAAGACTGGATTGAAACTACCAAGGCAACACTGAATTAAGTAAACTGAGAATTTAACAGTTGTGTTTATACTTTAGACATTTCCAGTCAATAGCTTCATAATTAAACATATTACGATGCTGATAAAAGTTTATTAGCAAAGACTCAATAATAGCTGAGTCTTGATTTTCTAATATGGACATTGAAATTTGCGATATTCAAATAGTCAGCAGCTCACCCGGTATACTCTCACTTTTGTCATCACCTTAATTTTGATCTTATCCGGTATTTCCAAATATGCATTTGCTGAACCCAGTGAAGAAAACACCGAGTACATTCTCAGTGAAGCAATAAAAGTAAGACTGTATGAAAATCCTGAATGGCTTAGCTTATTGCACTACCATAAAAATTCTTTCACCAACTCCTGGTTTAGTGATATTGATGGAAAAAAGTTTTTTAATTCTGTAGTGGGTTCTGAGAAACCGGGTATTGAACTGCTCGCCACAATTAAAGCCATGCACTCCACTTATATAAACGATATTAACAATCACGCACAGTGTTTATTTCCGGCGCGGTTATTATGGTTAAAAAATAATCTACCCAGTTTCGGTGAAGAATTGCCTCGAATTAAATGCAATAAATATATTCAATGGCGACATTTTCTGAATGCCGAAAGCTTATCACTTGTTTATGTTAGCCCCAGTATTGATAGCTCGGGTTCAATTTTTGGAAATACTTATTTAAAAATAAACCCACCAAAATTACATCGTAATGTATTTAATAAAGATAAAGGCTCACTCCCAGCCCGAGCTATCAGTTATGATATCGATAATTCAAAAAATCAGCAGGATGATTGGTTTTATTCGATTAAAGCCACATTTGGAAAATACAAAGGCAAAATCACTGTTGAAGCAAATATCGATAGAGTGTCACGTTATCCAAATATCGAAAATCGTAATCTCTGGGAATATGAATTAAATCTCTCACCACAGGAAACTGAACAACTATTAGCCCACGTATGGGAGTTGATGCATACTGATATTAAGTATTATTATCTCGATGAAAACTCACCTTACTTGTTAATAAGCCTAATCGAAAGCATAAAACCTGAACTCGAACTTACCAAAAATTTTTCACTACAAGTATTACCCGTCGATACGATTCGTATCTTAATTCAAAAAGAACTCGTTTCAAATATTAAGTATATCCCATCTACTTTAACCGATATAGAATATCACCTTGATGAATACTCGAGCTCACAACAAAATCTGGTAAAAGGATTTATTAACGGCACGAAAACTCCCTCTGATCCGGAATTTCAAAAATTACCGGCAACAATACAAGTTTTTATCATTGAAATTGCAAATCAATATTTACAACTTTCCTACAAACGTGATGACATTGATCGAATATCCTATAAAGTTCGCTCATTGCGTTTACGTAGGGCACGCAAAAAACTTGATCCTCTTATTGAATTAGCGAGTGCGCCACCCCCATCCGTGCGCCCGGATCAAGATCATAAAACCTCCAAATTAAAATTTGCAGTTGGACAAAATAATTCTCAAAATTTCCTGGAGCTTAACTGGAGACCGGCGTTACACGATTTATTAGATCCGACCGGCACTTACAGCCCGGGTGTATCAATAAATTATCTGGATACCACGCTACGTTTTGATAATGAGCACGGCTTAATCCAGATTAAAAAGTTACATTTCATCAGGCTCTATTCACTACTACCCGGTACTGTCATTAACAAGCCCTGGAGCTTTAAATTTAAAACCGGTTTTGATCGTGAAGCCATATTCTCAGCTGCAGAGAATCTGTATTTTAATGCTAATGGTGGAGTGGGCTTTACCTTTCAACCGAGCAAACCACTTCAAATTTATGTCATGCTGGAAGCAACCACAGTTATTGATAATGACCTGGAGAATAAAATTACCTTTGCCGCTGGACCTAATTTGGGTTTATTATGGCAAGTTAACCGTAATTGGAAATTGTGGCTTGATAGCAGCATTCAATATTATGACTCACAAAACAATGATAATATTATAGAAAAGCACACTCTGGGTCAGAGTTACACTCTCGAGAATGACAAGGCAATTCGACTAATCATATCCAGTCAGGGTCTGCAGTATGAAACTACTCAGGAAGCTAAAATCAGTCTAAGCTGGTATTATTAGCAGCATATTAAAGAGTTGCAGCTACGTTACCAGCTGTATTACATTAAAATTTGCCCTTGATAGTAATCACTTACTTACATAATTAATAGAACTAAATCAATCACATGTATAAAATACTCATGAATTCCATCTGGGATAGCATTCGTTTATTCCAAAACCATTTCATTGCATTAGCCAGCATTATCTTACCATTTGCACTATTTTTGGAAGTTTTTGATGCTTTTTATATTGCTAATAATATAACCGAGCAACCTGTACTTAAAGATTCTGTACCCCTTTTATTAGTTCATCTGTTTGTACAGCCATTTTACAGCATTGCGATTATTTTTTACCTGTCGTCAATAATCTCAAAACAGTCCATTTCTATTACTCAAGCCTGGTTTCTCAGCATCAAATACTGGCCGAGTTTTTTGATCTTAAGTATATTATTAAGCTTATTTGTGTTCTCAGGACTAATGTTTTTCGTGATACCCGGGATTATTTTATTTATTCGATTCTCATTTGCAGAATTTTATCTGCTTTTTGAACAACAAAAACCTATTGATGCTATCAAATCCAGTTTGGTCAATACCAAAAATTACTTCTTAATATTATTAAACGGATTTTTAATACTGGGTATTTTTACTTATGGACCCTTTTTGTTAATTAATGAAGTGATAGGTGACACTAAAGACGAAATCAACATCCTCTCTATTTTTGTTAGTATCGTGTTTGACGTATTAACAATAATATTTACAGTGTTTGCTTTTCGTGTTTATGAGTTGTCAAAAGAAACTTCTGACTAAAATTTATTAATAGTCTTTAAAAAACAATGCCTGATAATTTTTTTGTAATTTTAAAGATTCAAGTTGCAGATCGGTACGGACATTTATAAATTGAAACACATCCGGTGCTTTTTCTAAAACAACACTGACTTCTTGTGATATTTTCTTTGCTATTTTATCAATCTTACTTAAACCATCACGTACTTTTAAATTGTTAATTTTGGTAACGTTCATTTTATAGTCACCCTTTAATAAACCCTGATATATACGGTTAATTAACACCATATCACGCCCCATTCTATCTGAAGCAGTAACGAGCAGTTCAGGATTGGTTTTGTAAGCTATTAATTCATTAACACTCGCCACTAAACGTTCGATTAAGAATAATTGTCGGGTGACATAATAAATATGATTTTTTGAAGCATTACTCTTAAACAGTAGATTATTAATTTCAGTATTCTGTGCCAGCATTTTTGGTAATAACTGTTTCATTTTTAACAGGGCAGCATGATATTGAATTAGATTATCTTTCTTTCCTAAAATGAGATTTATTTTTGTTTGGTATTTTCTTTCGGAAGCAGCAAATTTCTTCGCATTAACGTCAACATTATTAATGTCTATAAATTCTGAGATAATATCAAAGCGGTGCTGAATTTGATTTGTATATTTATTAAGCTTAAAAAAATAGAGTTTATTTTTATTAGCACGATGCATTAATAAATAATTAACATCAAACAATTCATTGGTTTGCTCAAAAAGTGTCTTTTGAAATTCCGTTCTCACTTTGTTGGTTTTAGAGGAATGTCCAAATAACGAAACACTCAGGATTATTAAACCAACCGTAATAAAACCGATAATTCCTAAGGTCAGAAAGTTTGGATTTTTATTCAGTCGCTCCCGCTCAATAACTGCTCGTTCATATTGACTCGACATGAATAAATTCCCCAACCTTTACGCTATTTAATAACTCTAACCATAATATAGATCAAATCTTCAAATGTTAATATAGACTACTTCAGCTTCTCTTAACATATTGATTTTACTAGACAAGCTCTAAATCACAGTATCGCTGATCCCGCTTAAATTCAGGTTAAAACGATATACTGATTTCAAGCAATACACTGACACGCTCTTGCATTTAAGTCATCATCTTTATGATATTCGCCAGCAGCATAAAAAATAATACAAAAATTAATACTCTACGAATGAATTGCTGACCGCCTTTTATCGCGTAGTGACTTCCAAACCAGGCACCAACAGCATTCGCTAGCAACATCGGAATGGCTACTAACCAGACAACTTTACCGGCAAACAAAAAAGCAATCGCCGCACCGATATTCGTGCTTAAATTTAACGGTTTAGTTATTGCTGTCGCATGCAAATAATCAATTTTCAAATATTTATGAATCGCAATGGTCATGTAACTACCCGTGCCCGGACCGAGAATACCGTCATAAAACCCGATAGGTGCCGTAGTTGCGATTATTTTAAGACTACCGGTTTGCATTTCGAGTAACTTTGATTCAGTTTTAGCGCGCAACGTAAAAAATAATGCAATGGGAATACCAATAATGATCAACCATTCCAATACCCAGCTTGCTGTTTGTAATGCCGCTAAACCACCCAAAAATGATGCTAACAGGCAGGGCAGCACAGCAACAAAAACAATACGCCAAATAATTTTATTGTGTTTATGATATCGCGTAATTGCGACCAGGGTGCCAAACATTGATATTATTTTATTGGTTGCCAAGGCAAATACCGGTGGTAAGCCACTCAATAATAAAATCGGAATCTGAATCATACCGCCACCCCCGGCAATCGCATCGACATAACCCGCAACAAAGGCAGTAATAATGAAAATTA